>NZ_JADJUO010000026.1:0-55633 GCF_016717045.1 Candidatus Villigracilis proximus
CGTTATGGATCAAATTCAACAATATCTGCGAAAAGCGGATCGGGTCCGCTTCGATGGTGGGTAAATTCTCGGCAAAGTCATCTTCAAGCGTAATGCCTGATTTGGATTCAACCAATTGATCGGCGATGGTCATCACCCCGTCCAGGATTGCGTAAATATCCACATCCTGCAAATCTGTCAACTCCATGGGCCGGTGACTGTCTCGGCGTAATCCATGAAATCATTCACCTGTCCCACCAGAGGCGCGGAGTGAGGCTTGAATATACTCGATCGGGAGAATCCTTGACCCCGATATAGTCCTCCAACTCCTCGATGCGATACAACGCATTGACATGCTTCTGCACTTCGGCCAGTCCGCCGCGCAGAAAAGTGGATGTTTTATAAAAGGTACTCGCTTTGTTTATTATCGTCTGTCATTTTTTAGCTCCCAAGTTTTAAAAAAGATTACACACTTCAGATACCTCACACACATCGATACATCAGGCAATTCCCAAACCTCGTTCCCTATTCCAAAACCCGTCTTGTATAGCTCGTAATACGATACCCTGCTTCGTCAGCAGCTCACTGTGTTTTCCCTGCTCAATAATTTTACCATCGTGAATCACCACGATCCTATCCGCGCTGGTAATGGTTGACAAACGATGCGCGATGACAAAGGATGTGCGTCCCTTTAACAATTTTATAAGCGCGGCTTGAATCACCTGCTCGGTTTGAATATCCACCGATGATGTGGCTTCGTCCAAAATCAAAATGCGCGGATTCGCCAACAGCGCGCGCGCGAACGAGATCAACCTGTCTGCCCCACGCTCAACAGACGCCGCCTCCCTCCACCCGAAGTATCCTCGTACCATAGCGCAGTCCCAAAATAAACTCGTGCGCGCCCACTGCTTTTGCCGCAGCGAACACATCTGCATCACTGGCATCCAAACGCCCGAACAAAATATTTTCCTTCACCGTTCCGTTAAATAGAAACGGGTCTTGCAGCACCATGCCCATCTGCCGGCGCAGTGATTGCTGAGTCACCGTCCGCAAATCCACACCGTCCACGCGCACACAGCCGTCGGTTGGGTCATGGAAGCGCGTCAACAGCTTCACAATCGTCGTCTTTCCGGCACCCGTCTCACCCACAAAAGCGACAGTCTCACCCGCTTCGACATCCAGATCAATTTGATCGAGGACTAAAGTCGGGTCATCGGAATAATGAAAGGAGACGTTTTCAGATCCGGACTCCGCCGGTAATTGCTTCCCATCTCTTTTGCATTCTCTGCGTCCCGAACTTCGACCTCGGTCTTGAGCAAAGCGAGGATCCGTCTGCCCGCCATTGTGGACTGTAAGGTATCCCGAAGCGGCGGCTGAGATCGCGGATCGGCTCGAAGAAGCGGTCCACATACAATACGAAAGCGATCAACACACCCGGCGTGATCGACTCGCCCAACACAGCCGTCCCGCCGACATAGACCACCACAGCAGTCGCCACCGCGCCGAGCACATCCACTACCGGTGTGTACACCGAAGCCACCTTGGCCGCATCGAGACTGGTCTCATAAAAATAGCGATTAATATAATTCTTGAAATTTAAATAATTATGTTCCTGACGTGAAAAAGCCTGCACCACACGCACACCGTTGATATTTTCAGCCAGAGTCGAGTTTGCCCATGAAACCGCAGCGCACCTTGCGATAATTCTTGCGCGCAATATTTCGAAATGCGATCGTAGCCCAGATCATCAAGGGCAGCACCGCAAAGGTCAGCAGGGACAGTTTAAGATTCAGGTGTCAACATGGCAATGATCCGTACCAACGATTCCAGCAGGTTGCACGATCGCAAGCACCGCCCAGGTGATAAATTCGCGCAATGTGCCCACATCATTAATAACGCGGGTAATGACACGCCCCACGCTGTATCGGTTATAAAATCCCAGCGAAAGTTTTTGCAAATGATTGAACATCGCCGTGCGCACGTCATACAACACATGCTGCCCCACACGAGACATAATCCGCACACGCAGATAATTGATCACCAACTGCACAGCCGATACCGCAAAGAAGATCAGTACGATCTTCTTTTACATCGCCGGATCATTGGCTCTGACTCCATCGTCAATCGCCAGCTTCACAAAATACGGTCCTGAAACCGAAGCCGCCGCAACCAGCACCATAAAGAACAACGCGATCAACATTTGTCCCGTGTAAGGCTTCACGAATTGCAAAAGTCCACGGGCCACTTTGGGATCATAGCCCTTATCAAGAGCTTCTTCTGACTGGGTAATAAAATGTAGGGGAATAATTTTGGTGTCATAAGTTTTAACCACAGATTTACACAGATAAACACTGATGGTCAAAAGTCAATGAAAAAAATCCCTTTTCATCAGTGTTTATCTGTGGACAATTTTTTATGTATTCGACCTTCTCTGCATCAATGTGTTCGCGTGTTCTTCGCGATTCGGGAGCGTACCGGTCAGCGCTTCCATTTCTTCTGAAAAAGTAGCGTGACCCACCAATTGCAGATCGTGGATCTCTTTATACAACCCGCCTTCACGCAGCAACTCATCATGCGTGCCGCGCTGAACAATGCGGCCCTTATCCATCACGAGGATCATATCGGCACGACGCACAGTAGACAGGCGATGCGCGATCACAAACGTGGTACGGCCTTCCATCAACGTATCCAACGCAGACTGGATCAGTTGCTCGGTGTGTGTATCCACACTTGAAAGCGAATCATCCAAAATCAAAATACGTGGATTCATCAACAGCGCGCGCGCAATCGCCACCCGCTGGCGCTGTCCGCCGGAGAGGGTCACGCCGCGCTCACCAACCACCGTCTCATATCCATTTGGAAACCCTTCAATGAACTCATGCGCTTGCGCAGCCTTGGCCGCCGCAACCACGTCTTCAAATGTGGCCTCGGGTCTGCCATAGGCAATATTATTTTTGATCGAGTCAGAAAACAACAGCGAAGTTTGCAGGACAATACCGATCTGTTTTCGCAGCGTCACCAGATCCACTTTACGAACATCCTGTCCATCCACAAATAGAGCGCCTCCACTGACATCATAAAAACGCGGAATGAGATCTACAAGCGACGTCTTTCCCGACCCCGTGGGCCCGATCAATGCGACCAAACGATTCGGCTCGACCTTCAAATTGATTCCGTCCAAGGAGGCTGTTTTTTCGTTTAGATATTTCAGCCCTACCTCGCGAAACTCAACCTCACCGCGCAAAGTATCCAGCTTCACCGCATTCGCAATGGATTGGATCTCAGGCTTCACGTCCAATACTTCAAGCACACGTTGGGCGCCTGCTGCGGCTTCACCGCCCGCATTGACCAGGCCCGTCAACGCCTGCGCGGGTTCGGCCATCATCAAAATATATGCATTGAATGCCACGATGGTGCCGATGGTCAAAATGCCATCCATCACCATTTGTCCGCCGAACCAGAGGATTAACATCGTACTGACCAATGTCAACCAGTTGGTGGTAGGCATGATCTTCGCCCATTCATCGATTACCTTGATCCATGTTTTGAAAACTTTTTTATTTGCCTTCTCAAAACGTTCGATCTCATAGTTTTCACGGGCAAAAGCACGCACCACCTGCACACCGGTCACATTTTCCTGCAAACGATTGGACACATCACCGATCGCGTCATCCACAGCGAAGAACAGGGCGCTGATCTTTGTCCCAAAACTGGAGGTCATAATGATGAGCGGAATGATCGGCAGCAGGGAAATAATCGCCAGAGTGGGATTGACCGAGAACATCACCAGCAAAATACCCACTGACAGAAATACAAAACGCACAAGTTCGGCGATAGATGAGCCTGCAAATTTTTCGATCGAGCGCACATCTTCAATGCAACGCGAGATGAGTTGTCCGCTTTGGATGTGGTCGTGATAAGTGAACGGCAAATTTTGAATGTGGTCATACATGCGGTTGCGCAGATCATAACCAACGGCCACAGCGATCCATTCGGAAATGTAACGGTGAAGCAGATTCAGTATCGCCGAACCAAGCCCGAGCGCAAATAAAAGAAACGCGGAACGGATCAGGTTATTTGTCTGCCCGCCGACCAGTCCGTCATCAATCACAGACTGGATAATGCGCGGCACAAGCAGGTTGAGGCCGGTCAACGTCAACAACATTACAAGTGAAAGAATCACCTGCCCCGTATAGGGTTTAAGAAAGGTGGAAATACGAAGTAGATTTTTCATAATTTATTATGGAGAGAGAACAAAGGGCACCCTTGAGGATACCACAAACAAAAAAGTGGTCACCTCAAAAGATGACCACTTTTGATCTTTTAAACTGATGACAGCTCGTTCTTATAAATTCCAAAAAAACGAAAAACGTATCGGATTCCCAAAGACAGGCCAAGAGTTAACGCCCAGTCCAAAGCGAAGACACTGCGCGGAAAATTCTCAAACCGACCAAGGGAATACCCTACAAGAATGATCCCGGCTACAACGACCGACCCGACCGTGACTGAGATCAGCACAGGACGCACAAACTGTATCAATGTGCCGTACAGTGTCTCAGGACGAAGCGCTTTGAATGCAACAGAGAAAACCGTACGCAAAATAAACGCAGACCAAAACATCATCAAAGCGGTTGAACGGTATGATTCAAATTCACGTCTCACATCAAAACGCAGCCGATAGGAAAGATAAACAGAAAGCGCGATGATCGCGAGATCAAGAACCAACAGCGGCATACTGATATGCTCTAAAATTTTCTTGAGCCAATTTCGCAGCGGACGATCCACATAAAAATGAGCCAACAGTCCCACAGAAATCATCAACGGCAAATAAGTGTAATCCAATACAAGTTGCGGATCGGCAAGAGATGAAGTCTCCAGCGCGCGGATGTAGATCCAGGTCACCGGCACATGCAAAATATACAACGCAAAAGAGGTCTCACCCAGGGTGACCAAAACAGGATGGGAAAATATTTTTGAGAGCCGTGTTTTGTCCAGAGCAAGCGCGACAATGATGAGCGTGAAGATCGGCGCAAGAAGCCCCGACATGGGCTGAAGATCATGCGGCAATTGCGTGAACACGGTGCTTATGATCGTATAACCTGCTGCAAATAAAACACCCGCGGCCAAAACCAACGAATTCGTTACGGGCTTGATCTCCTGTGTCTGCCCCACGCGCATATACCAAATGCCGCCAACCACGCCGGTGATAAAGGAATTCAAATGAAAGAGCGGGAAGTACACGATAAATAATTCCTGCTCGGGGAAGTAACCGATCCACAGCACATAAGAGATCAACTGGCTCACTGTCCACAAAATCAGTGAAACAGTGATTAACTTCTTTGTAGACTGCCGGTATGACCACAAAATAAAAAATGGAAAGACCGCGTAGAAAAAAAATTCGACCGTCATCGACCAGGACGCATAATTAAATGACTGGGCATATTTTGGGATCCAGGCTTGAATCACAAAAATATTCGCCAGTATCTTCTGCGGTTTGATGCGCGAAATATCAAAGTAGTAATACCAGACCATCAAAAAAGAAACGATGTACAGCGGGTAAATGCGGAGGAAGCGGGCTGTCCAATAGCTGCGAATATCAAATTTTTGCGCAGGGCGATAATAAACCAGTACCATGACAAAACCTGAAAGCACATACAGAAAACTGACTGCAGTTGGAGCCGCATGCAATAATGGAGAAAGAGGAAATATATCAAATGACCGTAAATAAATACCACCTGCTCCATGATAGAACAATACCATCAGCAATGCAATAAAGCGCGTAAATGTCAATTGATCGAGTCTTTTCATATTCGTCCTTGTAAACAGATGTTGTGAGCAGGTGATTTTAATTCAATTCTTCAGGTTTCTTTTTACCCAGCCAGGCACCAATACCTGCCGCCAGCAGCGCAGCCAAAATAATGCCTCCCACCACCCTGACCCCGCTTTGAGGTGAAGTAGGTGCTGCAGGCAAGGGCGTGGCCGTGGAAGTAATCGTCGGGGTGACGGGGCGGGTGGCTGTCGAAGTAGGAATCCCAAAAGTGGCAGTGGCAATGATTTCTGGTGTGGCTGTTTTTATTTCAGCTTTCTTAACAACAAGAGTCTGTCCGATAAATATCTCGTCGGTGGCGAGGCCGTTTAAGAGTTTCAACTGCTCAATGGTGATGTCGTAGGCAAGCGCTATACTCCACAGCCCTTCGTCTTTTTGCACCTGATGATAAACCGTTCCATCTTCCAGTGGAGTATTGATCACAACCAACGCAGCCGGAGTGCCTGATGTCTCCGTTGGAGTGGAAGGCGTAATGCCTATCGCACCTTTCACAGATGCGCCTGCATCAAGCACGTAATAAGTAACTCAATCTACAACGGCGATCCCCACCCCTACATCTTCAAACTTTGGCAAGACCATCGCTTTAAATTATCAGCATCTTCCTCCCACATGCTGACAATTTCCACGGCGGTTAAGTCTGTGCCTGATGCAATAATCTCAGCGAACGAACCACCTTGCAGCAGGTCTCCTGCAACTGGATAGCCCGCGACAATCGCGCGCTGAAACGGACGTTTACCATCTGCACTGAAATGCGTAACCACACCGGTGCTTGCAATATAGTCCGCGTGGAATTGGGCAACAGACATTAACACGGCATTCACTTGATAGGGCGGTAGATTATTTGAGGCGCGCAGCGTGTTCACTTCTGCGATCACATCAAGGGCTGAGAGATTGGGAGAAAACTGCACAGGGTAGGCACCCACCTGTTCGGACGGAATCAGGTTCACGGTCAAAAAAAGAAGCGGGGTTAACATCCAAAAAAGAAAACGTTTCATATGGGACAAAATTATACCTTCTCAAAAATTTGAAGTCGGGTGTAAAATTATATATTATATATAATCCTGAGGAGACACCCCATGTCCGTCTTTACTCCAGGTCGTCGTTTTCAACCGCCGTTCATGCCGTTCAAGCGAGTTCCCTTTAAGAAGCGCGTGCTTGCGAAAATTGAGATCGCGATCAAAGGGCCGCTCTTTGGATGCCGTATGTGTGGGAATTGCCTCTTGCAGGAAACCGCTTTTATTTGCCCGATGGAATGTCCGAAGGGTTTGCGAAATGGGCCGTGCGGCGGCTCGACACCTGAAAAATGTTACGTGGATGAATCGCGCCCTTGTATTTGGTATAAAATTTATGAGCGGTCATTTCAACTTGGGCGCGAGGCTTTGCTGCTTGAGGTGCTGCCTCCATTGGATTGGAATAAAACGGGGACGGATGCGTGGAGTGATGTTTTTATTCAAGCAAAAAATATTGGCGTGACGAATATCATCTCGGGTCTTACCAAACGGGAAGCTGGTTCTGCTTCCAATACGCTTGACTCTATCTTTCGGCCTGTTCGTCAACCCGATTGGTGGCAGGGTGACTCGCTGTATCACGCGCCGAAATATACACAACCCGTCTCTGAACTCGAACGCAGACTCAAGGCTGGCAAGTTTGTTGTGGCGGCTGAGATCGCGCCGCCCGCATCGATGAATACTGATAAATTAAATCAAAACATTGAAATGCTTAAGCCGTATGTGACCTCGCTTAATTTTACAGACAGTCCATCGGCCATTCCACGTATGTCTTCATGGGCATGCAGTAAATTTGCGCTTGATCTTGGCGCCGACCCGGTGATGCAGATCGCAGCCCGTGACCGCACACGTGTGGGATTGCAATCGGAAGTGATGGGCGCAGCAGCACTGGGTGTGCGAAACATGCTTTGCCTGACCGGTGACAGCATGGTGCTCGGTCCCGCCCCACACGGACGGATGGACATCGTTGACCTCGATGGAATCCAAATGCTGTGGATCTTGCGGCGCATGCGCGATGAAGGGAAATATCTTGACGGGCGTGAGATCAAGACTCCCCCGCAATACTTCCTCGGCGCAGCGGCTTCTCCATTTGCATCTAATATGAAATTTCAGGCATTGCGCGAAGAGAAAAAGGTTAACGCGGGGGCGCAGTTCTTCCAAACCAATGTGGTGCTCGATGCAGAAGCACTGAACGAATGGCTGAATGAAATTTCCAAACGGAATATTCTGAATAAGGTGTACATCATGATCGGAATCACTCCGCTGAAAAGTTACAAAACCGCCGCATACATGAACAGCAAAATTCCGGGTGTCTTTGTGCCTGAAAAAATCCTCAAACGCATGGAAATTGCCAAGGAAAAAGGCAATGAGCAAGAAGAGGGTGTGCAGATCACGCTTGAACTGATCGAAAAGATCAAGGTCAAGCAGGGCGTGCATGGAATTCATCTAATGGCGGTCGGCTGGGAAGAAGTCGTGCCGAGGATCGTAAAGGAAGCCGGGCTGGAAAAACGGGAAACCCTATAAATATGGCTGCATCTGTTTTTGAAAAGTTGAAAGAGATCTACCCCACAGTGATCGGCATGATGCCGAACGACAGATTTAATTCACATGAGTTCATGCTTGTGCTGGTGCGTGAGCATCAGGAATTATATGTACAGGCTCTGCTCGAACAAAATCAAAGCGACCAGCCTTCGCAGGTAGTGGCTGAAAAAATCGCCAGCGGACTAAAAGAACGCACCGATCTGGTAACACACATTGGAAGTGAACCGATCGAGAACGTCTTTGAGCAGACATATCATTTTGATATATGGCAAAAAGTTTGACCGTAAAGAAGATAGATAATATCCTACGCAAACATTCCTTTCAATTCCTCCCGCCTGAAATAAAAAGAACAACCCCGGTCAACTGAGTTGACCGGGGGTTGTGTATTACAATTTACTTCTTTGGTGGTTTTGGCTTCTCTTGCTTCTTCTTCTTCTTTTCTTTGTTTTTACCCTGTTCTTTGTTTGCCATATTTAGCTCCTTTCCAAAAGCCAACAGAGTTGATTTTTGGCTGAAAATTTAGGCCTTTGCCGAAAATACAATTCAGGCAACGATTTAACTTAATCCGACAACGCAAATTATATCATCCACAGATGGGTGTAGTAGGAATATAAAAAATGAAACTAAAAATACTTTCCATGCTCTTGATCGTATTCTTCATCGCGGCCTGCACAGCGAACATGCCCGCTCCAACGCTCACGCCTTCACCTTCTCCAAGCCCCATCCCAACCGATACACCCGTCCCTACATCCACGCCGATCCCAACCCCGACACAACTGCCGGCTGTGCTCATCACCAGCGGAGACTGGGTCAGCCCGTATGTGGCGCTGACCTTTGACATGTGTCAGGATCCACTATATCCAGCAGGTTTTGATGCGGCGGTTGTGGACGTGCTTCAACGCTATGGAGTATCCGCCACGTTTTTTATGGGCGGCGACTGGATGCGCACCCATCCCGAAGAAACCAAATTGCTGGCGGTAAATCCCAAATTTGAATTGGGCAATCACTCATGGAGCCACGCCGACTTTACTCAATTGAGTGAGGAACAGATCGGCCTGGAGATCGAGATGACCGAGGATATGCTCTTCCAGATCACAGGCAAACGCTCACACCTTTTCCGGCTTCCCTCCGGCCTGTATAATGAAAAACTTTACAAATCATTGCAGCACATGGGCTTTACACCATCCAATGGGACTCTGTCTCCGGCGACCCGGACCCGAATTTTGACGCCGCCACCATTCTGGCCGAGGTGCAACGTACAGCGCGGAAAGGTTCCATTATCATCATGCACGGCAACGGGAGAGGCTGGCACACCGCCGAAGCCCTGCCGCTTATCATTGACTATCTAACCGCCAAAGGGTACACACTGGTGACAGTATCTCAATTACTCGGGCTGGAGCCCTTGCCGCCCGCACAATAAACAAAAGGCCAATCTAATATGACCAACGAACAACCCAACAATGCGCTGCACGGTATTACACTTGAAATGATCCTGAACCATCTGGTTGAAAAATACGGCTGGGATGAATTGGGCAGACGGATTGCGATCAAATGCTTTACCAATGACCCCAGCATTAAATCAAGTTTAAAATTTTTGAGAAAGACTCCCTGGGCCAGAAAAAAAGTGGAAGACCTATATTTAAACTCAATCTCTGAATAAGTCGGAGCGCGGACTTCAGTCCGCGATTTTGGCTGAAGAAGCGGACTAAAGTCCGCAGTCCATTTTTTTATGCGCAAGGTCAGTTATTTAATCGTTTCACATTTATCTTCAATTCATTAAAAGGAATCTATTCATGAAACAGCATATCGTAAAACCCGGCTCGAAGATCAAACTCTCTGAATGGGACCCGAACAACACGGGCAATTTCAAAGGCGGCAAAGAGGAAGGATTGGTAGAGATCGCAAAATTAAATGCAAAACTAAGTGAACTGCAGGAAGTGTTGTACGCCGAGCACAAGCATAAGGTACTGGTCGTGTTACAGGCGATGGATACAGGCGGAAAGGACGGAGCGATCCGCCGTGTCTTCTCGGGCATTAATCCGCAGGGAGTGCGGATCGCCAACTTCAAGGCGCCGACCGCCGAGGAGTTGGATCATGATTATTTATGGCGTGTTCATAAAATGACTCCCGGCAAAGGCGAGATCACGGTCTTTAATCGCAGTCATTATGAAGATGTGCTGGTAGTGCGTGTGCATAATATTGTTCCGCTTGAAGTGGTTGAAAAACGCTACGACCAGATCAATGCCTTTGAAAAACATCTGGCCGATAATGGGACAACCATCCTGAAATTCTATTTACACATCGACAAAGACGAACAAAAAGAACGCCTGCAAGCGCGGTTCGACGACCCCAGCAAACACTGGAAATTCCGCCTTGGTGACCTGCAAGAACGAAAACTCTGGCCTGAGTACATGAAAGCCTTTGAAGATGTATTAAGCAAAACCAGCACAGAGCACGCCCCGTGGACCATCGTCCCGGCCAACCGCAAATGGTACAGAGACCTTGTCATTTGCACCATGCTGGTCAAGACTCTCGAAGATCTTAAGATGAGCTACCCTACATCAGACGAAGACCTGACCGGCGTTGTCGTAGAATAAAAAAGTTGATTGCACGCAGGCTTTGTGCAATAATATAAATCAGAAACTGATTTGACGTTTCCACATCCGCAAGTACAGGAGGATAAGGTTATGTCTCAGGAATGTGAAAAATATCGCGTCTCAGTCAACTCGTTGAATATCCGCGAGGCACCAACCACCGCATCTGCAGTTCTTGGCAGACTGGTCAAAAGTGACGTTGTTGAAAAGCTCGCCGAATCTGAAGACGGCCAGTGGATCAGGATCAACGTCAACGGTGTGGAAGGCTGGTCTTCGAGAAAGTTCATGTCGAAGGTGCCGTATATTCCCGGTCCCGATGAAGATTTTTCATGGATGGCAGTTGCGGAGCAGGAGATCGGCGTAGGCGAAACGCCGGGACATGAGAGTAACCCACGGGTTGTGGAATATCTGCACGCCACGACCAACTTGAGCGAACTAAACATGTCGAACGATGCGGTTTCGTGGTGCTCGGCCTTTGTGAATTGGTGCCTCAAACAGACCGGCTATGAACGCACAAAGAATGCGCTGGCAAGATCATGGCTCGACTGGGGCGAGAAAATTGACACCCCGCGCCGTGGATGCATTGTCATCTTTTCACGTGATGAAGGGCTTGGTCATGTTGCATTTTATCTGGATGAAACAGAAACAGAGATCAGGGTGCTCGGCGGAAATCAACTAAACCCCGAAACGAACAACTACGAAGTCTGCATCAAATCGTATCCGAAATCCAAACTGCTTGGGTATCGCATTCCAAAGTAAAATAAATACATAAACAACAACGTGCGCAAGATCAACTCACCTTGAACAAAAAACTTCAGGTGAGCTGATTATGTTTTACAGGAGAAAATCATGAGTGCAACAGAACAAACGAAAACTGGTAATTTATCGGTATTATTGCGCGCGCTGACATGGGTTGAGGTGCTTGTTCTGATCCTCGCTGGAGGCGGACTTTTCTTTTTCCCTAAATTGGCCGCTGAACAATGGCCGTGGATCATTGCGCCCTTTAACGGAAGATTCGTCGGTGCGGTGTATTTGGGCTCATTTGTATCTGCCGCCTTGATGGCCTTTCACGGACGCTGGTCACCGGGGCGGATTGTGCTGCCCATGATCTTTACCTTCACCAGTATCGTGCTCGCAGTGTCCCTGCTCAACCTCGATAAATTTGACTTTCAAAGATGGCAGCCCTGGGTTTGGTTTCTGCTTTACGCCGCACTGCCGCTCAACAGCATTTATCACATGTGGCTGTATCGAAATCGTCAGCCCGTAGATGCGCACGATACGCCAAAAAACTGGGAAACCTTTCTACTCGCATTAACCGCCTTTCTCGTGCTGTACGGCGCCGCATTATTGATCGTCCCTGCGGCTGCCTCTGCATTCTGGCCCTGGCCGATCGATATTTTTCATGGGCAAATGTACAGCGTGGTCTTTATCACCTCGGCCGTTGGATGTTACCTGATCGCCCGCCGCGCCTCCGCACTGGAATGGAAAACCCTCGGTCTGACTTTACTTGTCATTTGTGCCTGCTCCATCATCGGGCTTTTTCTTGTGGACGCAGTCGTGCCGCCCGAAAAGAAAGTCAATTGGGCATTATCAGGCACATGGGCATGGACTGCATTAATGACTCTGATCGGCGGAGCGGGTGCAGCCATGCTCTACTACGCCAATAAACTACAAAAATAATATCTGGAGCGCAACATGGGTCGTCTGATTTCACTGGGAATATTATCAGCCTTATTTTTCAGCAGCACATTTGTCTTAAACCGCGCCATGAGTCTGGCCGGCGGGCACTGGGCGTGGACGGCCAGTCTGCGTTTTGGGTACATGCTGATCTTTCTTGTCTTGATCCTTCTGATTACACAAGGCAAAAAATCATTGGTAGATGTAAAAAATATTTTTATCAAACACTGGTTCTTCTGGATACTTTCAGGCAGCATTGGCTTCGGCATCTTTTACTCGCTGATCACATTTAGCTCCATGTATGCCGAAGGCTGGATCGTAGCCACCACCTGGCAGACCACCATCCTCGCCACGCCGATTGTGCTGGCCTTCTTTGGCAGAAAGGTCCCAACCAGAGGATTGCTATTCACAGCCGTGATCTTCGCCGGCATTGTACTGGTCAACATTGAACATGCCAGCGCCACAAATCTGCGCGGACTTTTGTTCAGCGCCCTGCCGGTCTTGATCGCCGCCTTTGCCTATCCCATCGGCAATCAACTGGTATGGGAAGCGAGACTCGGCGAAAGCAAACGTATTCCGCATATCGAGCATCCCATTTTGGAAAATGGCTTCGCCCGCGTCTTACTCTTAACCGTTGGCTCGCTCCCGTTTTGGGGGCTGCTTCTCCTGTTTACATCTCCCCCGCCCCGCCAGTGGACAGTTTCTGAGTACGGCGCTGGTCGCCCTGCTCTCAGGCGTGATCGCTACAACGATATTTCTCTACGCCCGTCATTTAGCCAAACAACCCTACGAGATCGCCGCCGTCGACGCGACTCAATCGATGGAAGTTGTCTTTTCGTTGATCGGCGAGATCGCATTCTTAAATGGCGCACTGCCCGGCACACTTGGCCTGGTCGGCGTGGCGTTGACGATGATCGGTCTGGTGGCGTACATGGTGATGCAAACCAGGTCATAGCGGAGTCCAATGTTTGGGTTGGGCTGGCAGGCTTCAGTTAAGTGTGATGCGAAAATGTTTGAGATGAGTAAATATTTCTTAAGTTGAGTTCTGTTCGAGTGTTGAATCAATTTTGAGAGTCGAAATCCAATAGGTATAATTACCTGATGAGCAGTATATTTGAAATTCGTATTTGTGAAAGTTGCGGCCTGCGTTATCCTTTGACCGAGGGACATTCCTTTGGAGTACGTTGTCCGGTTTGTTTGGGTATGACAAATGTGGTGATGAAAAAACAAATGGGAGCCGAAACATTTTGAAGGAAGAAAGAAAAAGAAGAAAGAAATAAAAGCGGTGCTATTGGATAACATCCGCTCGGCGTGGAATGTGGGTTCGATCCTGCGCTCGGCAGACGGGCTTGGGTTTTCGCATACGTTTCTATGCGGCATTACGCCAACCCCCGAAGTAGACGCGGTAAAAAACCGCACTCGGCGCGGATGAATTCGTGACGTGGTCATATCACAAGGATGCGGTGACTTTGGTAAAGGGGTTAAAAAAAGAAGGCTGGATGATTTGGGCGCTTGAGGAAGATGAAAGATCAATACCATTGTCAAAAGGCGGAAAGCAAAAAGCAGAAAAAACCGTATTGATCGCCGGCAGTGAAGTAACCGGTGTTGACCCCGAACTGCTTGATCTGTGCGATAAGATTTTCTACATCCCGATGCTGGGTGGAAAAAAATCTTTCAATGTTTCGGTGGCCTTTGGAGTGGCTGGATTTGTGTTATCTTCATAAGAAGCCTGTTAGCCACCAAAGTCACAAAGGAATACGAAGGAAATGCTTAATCATTGAACGTGCAAAATTTGCACGGCGTGACATAAAAATATTTCGAGGAGAATCTGGAATGAATAAAAGATATTTTGTATTATTGGCGGTCAGCGCTTTGATCGCCGGCACACTGGCTTGTTCACTTACCCCGCGCAAGAAACAACTCCGCCGCCCGAAGTAGGGACGATCCCGGAAGTAACAGAACCTGCCGCTGGAGCTGCCGTTCAACCCGCGGATAGCTCAGCTGCCTGCGCTGTGTTTGATTCGATCTCTGCTTCAAGCCAATATAATTCAGCACCTGAGATGTTGATTGACACATCAGCCAAATATTTTGCGACATTCAAAATGCAAAAAGGCGGCGAGTTTGTAATTGAGCTGTATGCCGATAAATCCCCGATCACAGTGAATAGTTTTGTGTTCCTGTCTTGTAAGGAATTTTTCAACGGCGTGACCTTTCACCGCGTACTTGAAGGATTCATGGCACAAGGCGGTGACCCAACCGGCTCCGGCATGGGCGGCCCCGGCTATGAGTTTGTGAACGAGAACAGTGACTTAACTTTTGACAAGGCCGGAATCATCGCCATGGCAAACGCCGGCCCCAACACAAATGGAAGTCAGTTCTTCATCACCTTTGGGTCTGCTGAATTCCTGAATGGCGGATACACCATCTTCGGTCAGGTCATCAGCGGCATGGACGTGGTCAATGCCATCACATTGCGCGACCCAGATCAAAATCCGTCCTTTACGGGAGATGTGATCGAGAGCGTTACGATCACGCAATAAAGAGTAGTAAGTGGGGGGCGCCCCCCCCCCCCCCGCAGAGCCGCACAGCCCCCTCTTCACGGTTCTCTTTTCACTTGTACCTTGGAAATATTTTGACCACGGATTACAGAATGAGGAAAGCATATCAAACCATTTTTGGGGGGGGGGGGTCGAATTCCACCCAGATTCCCAAGTGGTGATCGTGGAATCGGATGCGTAACTTTGACCATCTCAAGCAGACTGCGGATATCCCAGGCCTGAGTCATCTCCGTCACCCTGGGTCAGGCTGTCGCCGGGCCACGGAGGGAACTGGGCTCCCACGGGTTGGCAGCACAAATCAACAACATTCTCTTCATCGTTACAACTCCATTTTTTGGCTGGACGGCGCGATAGTAGTTGCCGTTTTCCAGCTGAAACCCCATGCGCCGCAAATAAGATTCGTGACGCGGATTGCCAGGTTCGGAAACAAGGCGTTTGATGCCCTGTGATTGAAAATAATCTGCGCTTTCTTCGAACAAAAATTTCCCCGCACGAAAATCGCGATAACCGGGGATCACAAAATCGAGGAACACATCAGCCTGATCGCCTTTGGGACGGACGATCAAAAGTCCAGCCGGGACCATGTTGCGCAATACAAAAACCGCGAGTTGATCTTCCTGCGGTTTAAATAGATAACTTGGAAAGAACTCTACAATTTCCTATTATAAAAAATCAACAAAGTTCTTCAAATACGGGCTATTGTATTTCACTTCCATTAATTTGAAATAATCTTTTTGATTCAGCATTCGCATTAAAAAATAAATATTTACGCCCACGATCAAAGCATTCAATAAAGCCACCGGCACCGCGCCGATCAACACGCCGTAAATGGTGAAGAACAGAGCGCCGATCAAATTAATAATGCGCAGTTTCAACAAAGATTTCATCATCAGCGAGATCGCAACCAGCACTGAGCCCGCATAACCGATCAATTCAAACACAAAAGACATTTCCATTTTTTACCTTTTTCGTTAAGTTGTAGAAAATTCACCATGATGAACGGGGATGAACAGAGATTTTTTTATTTCTGTTTAGATTGTGTCCGTATGGGTATCACCGGTGAAATTTTATTTTTCTTATTTTAATCTCTTTGCCATCAACACCAGCGGATGCTCCGCCTGAATCCCTGCGCCCTGCCTGATCTGCAATCTGCAAGCCGAGCCGGTAGACACAACTTCACGATTTGCAATTTGCGCCTCGCGCACTTTGGGCAGAACCCCCAACTCCCCTATTTGCATCGAAAGTTCGTAATGCTCCGCATCATATCCAAACGTACCGGCCATGCCGCAACAGCCCGCATCGATCACGTCCACTTCAAAACCAAATTTGCGCAGTAACTCAGCAGTGGCGGCAGTGCCGATGGCAGGCCGTCTTCTGCGAGTTTTTCAGCGCGCTGATGGCAGTGCGGGTGCAGGGTGATTTTTTTGGGATGGAAAATCGGAAGAAGGGTCAGACAGCAAGCTGTCTGACCCCACAAAACCCGTAGTGCCTACGCGCAGGATAAATTCTTCAACCAGCCAGACTTTTTTTGTGATGGATTCAATTTCTGCGCGGCGTTCGGGCATCAGTGAAATATATTCATGTTTGAGACAATACACTTCGGGCGGCTCACATCCGACTATGCTGACATCTGCTCCGGCTGCGAGATGCTTGATCTCGGCTAAAACTTTTTCCGCGTGTGTGCGTGCTGCATCGAGAAATCCTTTTGAAAGCAGCGAAGCGCCCGCTCCAACTACAGACATAACTTTTACTTCATAACCATATGCACGCAAAATATCAAAAGCAGCCTGCTGTACCTCAGGCTCCAGATAACTTGAGAAAACATCCGATAAAAATATCACTATCTTCTTTTCACTGCCATTTACTTTTTTAGCTGTATACCTGTCTACTTTTCCGCTCTTCACAAACACAGGGAAAGGTCTCTTCTCAGTAATACCCATCACACGCGCAATCAACTTCTTCGACCATGCCATCCGCATAAAAGAGTTTGCAAGCGGAGCAAAAGGCATCATCAACTTTGACACTACATGAAAATATCCGAACAAATAATCGTGCAGCGGACGGCGATGCGTTTTGTAGTATTCGTTCATAAATTCATATTTCAACTTTGGCATATCCACGCCGCTGGGACATTCCGAAGTGCAGCCCTTGCACGCGAGACACAGATCAAGCGAGCGGTAAACCGCAGATGATAGATCATGATCGGCCGCTGAGCCTGAGATCAATCCGCGCATTAAGTTTGAACGTCCGCGTGTGCTGAAGGCTTCGTCTTTTGTTGCTTGAAATGACGGGCACATCACGCCGGTTGTTTTTCGGCATACGCCCTGCCCATTACAATGCTCGATCGCGCCGGCCAGTCCGCGCTCGTGTTCAAAGTGTAAGTTTGACTCCCAAACCTTCACTTGATACTTTTCGCCATAACGCAAATGCGTATCCATCGGCGGCGCATCCAGCATTTTCTTCGGGTTCAATAAATTATCAGGGTCTGCGGCACGTTTCAGCAAGCGCATGGCTTCTGTCACTTCGGCGCCGTATGTGTTCTTGATCCACTCGCCAGAGACGATCCCGTCACCGTGTTCGCTGCTCATTGACCCGCCAAGACTGAGCGTCAAATGCAAAACCTGCTCACCGATACTTCGCAGAGCACGCACGCCTTCACCTTTTTGCAAATTCAAAAGCGGTCGGATGTGCAAACACCCCGCAGATGCGTGGGCGTAAATTCCGCCTTCGGTGTGATGCTCATGCATGATGCGCTCGACCTCACGCACAAAATTACCCAAGTGCTCAACAGGCACAGCGCAATCTTCAATAAAGGCCGCCGGCCGCGCCGCCTGAGGAAGGGAATCCAAAATACCCAAACCCATCTTGCGGATGTTCCATACCCGGGACTGATCTTCAGCAGACTCGGCAATCGTCAGAAGTCCGCCCACGCGACGAACCGCATCTTTCAAAGCCGACGGTTGGTCGCCGCTAAATTCAATGACCAGCACCGCAGCCGGATCTCCCACCATCCAACCCATTTGGCGCGCATACGCCGGAATGCCACGAGCCAGTTGAATGATCAACTGCGGAATCAACTCAATGGCACTGGGATTAAATTCCAGCAAACGCGGCACATCGTTGCAGGCCTGCACAATACTTTCATAGGCCAGCACGCCCAAAATCGTATGCTTCGGCTTTGCAATCAGATTGACTTTTGCACTACGCATAACAGCCAACGTCCCTTCGCTGCCGGCAAGCAGAGATGCCATATTCACAGCAGACTGCGGACGATAGACCGTTGACGACAGACCGTAGTGATTCACATCCCATTGCGGCGGGACAGAAGGCGACCAGGGCAATAAGTAATTGATCCGATACCCGGCTGAGTTGCGCCACGAGCTGGGAAAGTTTTGTTTGATCGCATCTGTATATTTTTCACGAATATTGGAAATCGTTTGAGATAGTTTTGATCTCCCGCTTTCGTCCCATGTTTCAAGTGAACCATCACCAAGGATCACATCTGCTGAAATTAAATGGTCCACGCTCATGCCGTACAAAATGGAATGTGCGCCCGTGGCATTGTTTCCGATCACACCGCCCATTGTGGCACGTTCGGCAGATGCGGGGTCGGGGCCAAACATCAGACCAAACTTTGCGACCGCTCGGTTTAAATCCGCGAGGACCACGCCCGGCTCCACGAGTGCGGTATGAGAGTCATAGTCAATTTCAATGATGGAATCCAAATAACGGGAGCAATCCAAGATCAAGGCTTCACCAATGGCTTGCCCGCCGAGCGAGGAACCTGATCCGCGCGGCAGAATGGGAACTTTATATTTTGCAGCAAGCTCAACTACGGCTTGCAAGTCATCTTGATTTTTGGGGATGGCAACTCCCAATGGCTCGATCTGATACATGGATGCGTCAGTGGAATATAAAATTCTCGAAGCACGATCAAGCCGCAGGTCGCCTGTGAAACGTTTCTTTAATTCGTTTAAAAAGTCTGGAATCATAAATGGATTCTACTCTGTTTAAATACAAACGGCGCAAAAAATTTTCTTTCGCGCCGTTTGTATTCAGTGTTACAAGGTAATTACTCAGGGTAAGTCTTTTTCTATTTTGCTTTTGCCTAATTTGCCACAGCCGCAGCTTTCTTTGCAGCTTCCTCGGCGTCGCCGAGATAATAATTCTTGATGGGTTTTAAGTCTTTATCGAGTTCGTATACAAGCGGCAGGCCGGTGGGGATATTAAGCTCGGTAATATCAGCTTCAGAAATATTATCGAGGTACTTGACCAGGGCGCGGATCGAATTCCCATGTGCCACGACCAGCACACGCTTGCCGGATTTAATTTCAGGAACGAGCGTGGAATGCCAATAGGGAAGAACACGCTCCAGCGTAATCTTAAGCGACTCGGTGGCTGGCAGTTGTTCGGGGAGTCAGAGACGCATAGCGCCGGTCAAATTTCGGATGACGCTCATCAGTCAATTCCAAAGCGGGAGGCGGAACATCATAGGAACGTCTCCAAATCTTAACCTGCGCCTCTCCAAATTTTTCAGCGGTCTCTGCTTTATTTAATCCCTGCAAGGAACCATAATGGCGTTCGTTTAATTGCCAGGCGCGGATGACAGGCAGCCACTCGCGTTCCATTTCTTCCTGAACCAGGCCAAGTGTTTTTATGGCGCGTTTCAGCACAGATGTGTAGGCGATATCAAAATCATATCCGCCTTCACGCAGTAAAGTTCCTGCTTCGCGGGCTTCTGCCCGGCCAAGATCGGTGAGGTCAACATCGGTCCAGCCTGTGAAACGGTTTTCAAGATTCCAGGTGCTTTGCCCATGACGGACGAGAACTAATTTATACATAATACAACTCCATTTATGAACGGTTTCGATACAGAGATTGGCTTGGTACCGACTGCATGGCTTGCAGATCAAGAGGAATTTCCAAAAAATCAACAATTGACTTGCAGAGTGATTCAGGGTCTTTCACCATCTCACTGTATTTGACAAATAATATACGCATATTGGTTTTTCGTGCAGCCCAATATTTTACCGCGCGCAGGTGCTCTCGAAATTGAGCTTCCATTTCAGCATCTGAGTGCGTGGATTTTTCATTTCGTCTCTGCAGCATTTTTTGCTGCGACGCGAGTATTTCGCCGATCTCGCGTTCCATGAAAATAATATCGTAGGAGAGATCATCAGGCAAAAATTCAAGCAGGTAGGAAATGACCTTTACAACTTTGCCTTGTGCATCATAAAGCCATCTTTTATCGCCATCTTTGAGCGCCTTACTTGCTTCAATCTCAAAGTAGCCATTGGGATTATCCTCGTCAGCCTGACGGAGGGAATCCACAACAGCAGACAAGCCGCCTTCGGTCAGCATTTTCATCATCATGGAAGTACCGGAACGCGGCAATCCTGAAACAATGACGATATTCTTTTTACGAACTTTATCGGTATGTGAAAATAATTTTTTAAACATATCAGGGTTTGCGGTACTTTTTATTGACCGAATCCATTTTTTCGAGCAGTTCATCCTCCAATGCTTTAAGAAAAGACGGCTGGCTCGGGTACAGGTCTTCCAATTCTTCGTAATCGTTCTCAAGATCATAAAGCTCAAACGAAACCTCTGCCTCATAACCCGAATAATAGATCAGTTTATGGCTGCCTTTCACCATTGCCACAGTGGCTTGCGTGAGCGGAGCATAGGCGGGGTTGCCTTTTGCCTCCACAGTAAACTGACTGCGCTCCATATCCTCCACGCCTCCAAAGCCCGGAAGAAGCTTACCTTCTGTCCAATCTGGAATCGGATGACCGGTGAGTTTCAGTAAGGTGGGAAGAATATCCACGTTATTTGTGGGGGCATAAATATCCTGCCGCGCTTGCTGGCCGGGCGCAGAAATAAGCAGGGGAATATGCGTCAATGTTTCGTAAAGCAGTTTGGTAACATGCTCCTCAACGCCGCGTTCAAAACTTTCGCCATGATCAGACACCACCACCACATAGCTATTATCGAGCGCGCCGTTCGCTTCAAGGGTGTCGATCAAGCGTCCGAATTCGGCATCCACATTGGCAATGAACTCATCGTAATTTTGACGACGGTTATTTAATTTATAGTATTCGATATGTGTGCCAAAACGATGATCTGGTTTTTTAGCCGGGCGATAGTTATCTTGAAAAATCTTATCGAATTGTTTTGTGGGCTTATAAGGTGTATGTGGAGCCCATAGATGCAAATATGCCAGATAAGGTCCATTCGCATCCAACTCGCTGATCGTTGCCTGCACTCCGTCAAACACATCCTTAAGCTGAAAGAATAAAGCATGATCGCCTGCGCGCGGCAAGCCTCGTGGATAATCATTCATGTTGATGCGCGCTTCTTTGCTGCGGAGAAGAATGCGGTCTGCGAGTCCAAAGACCAGAGATGCGGGCGGAGAACCATCCTGAAACAGGAAATTATCAAATGAACGATAGGCAGCCACAGAATCCTTCGTGAACATTTCCCCGGTTACCTGCTCGATGAGACTAAAGGAACTGGCGGGCAAAATGGTTTCAATGTCCTTTGCAAACTGTCCAAAGAAATAATTGGGAAGAAGATTCTGCGAAAATGCCAGACGGTGATATTGATCGCCAAAGGCCGTAAAAATATTATGGTCAATGCGTTCACGTTCGATCAATCCGGCGATATTGAATGCGCGATGTGTCCAGGGATATGTACCGGTCAACAGAGAAGCGGTGCCAGGCGTGGTGAAATTTCCGCCGGAATGATGGTTATGATAGACATTGGCGCGCTCAGCAAATTTTTGAAAATTCGGCGTAGTCTCGCGTTTATAACCATACAGAGACAGGTTGCGGGCTGTCATGGCATCGAACACAAGGATGATGACATTCGGAGCGCCGTCAATTTTTCTGCTTAAAAATCGCGGAGCCATCTGTGACATGGCAACCGCCCCCGAAGCAAGCCCGGCCACTTTAAGAAAATCTCGTCGTGAAAAATTAGACATTTTTACCTAAAAAATATTCCGTATCAAAACCGCAACCAATGAAATCAGACTAACGGGAATCGCGATATAAAGAAAGATGATCGCGCGATCTGCAAAAAACTCAATGGCGGTGCGCGTACGCTGTATACGTCCCAGAAAATAAACAACAAACCCTATTAAAACCAAAATGGCCGGAGACCAGCGGATAATCTCTGAAAGATAATATTGCTTAATGTTAAACTGATCTGCAATATACATCATCAGTCCCAGCACAAGCATGGACAAGCTTGCGCCGCGCGCCACAAACCATTCTCCAAACCATTTTTTCGGCAAGACAATTCCAGCCGCAATCACTCCAAGTAAAACAAGCAAACTTTCCAGTAAGTTTACAGTCATCGAATATGTAAAAAGGTCGAAAATCTCACCGATGTTAAGAAAATATAACCAACCAGTCACGTTATAGTTAAATTTAAGAATTGTCCAACCATAGATCATTAACACGATTACAGCATAGACCGGCAGGATTTCCTGCTTTTTGGGGATGCGGTTATAAATAGCCAAGTCCTTTCAACCTTTCTTCCAAATCTTTTTGCCCATGACCTGTGATCTGTGAAGGCGGCTTGATATGAGACTGGTCGAGGTGCTTTCCAATGGCAAGGAAAGGGAATATCACGGAAGGATACACCGCCAAAGTTTTGTAAATCACGATTGGCAAAAAGCACGCCAGGGACAACCTCTGCATCCACACAATGATCTGCGCCCCAATGATCATGATTGGGTTCGATCAAAGATTGAGGCACTTTGCCGAGTCCTGTTTCAGACGAGGCGCGGTATCCGGGAGCATAACCAACCAACAGGTCGGGACCGAAGCGGGTGTAAGGTCCGTTATAAATTTCGTGCTTGAGCCGTACACGATGAGTGACTGGCTTGCCGTCGGCACCTTTCCAGTCCGCTAATTTTTTCTGAAGCTCAGCCAGAAGAGTTTCGATCTCGCTCGCGCCTACCACTCCCTGACCTTCGCGTCCGGTGATGTTTAAGTAAAGGCTATTCAAACCCACTGCGTAGGCTTTTGTTCGACTCCAATCAACTGTCGAAAGATCGCCATTGGACTGCCCGTCTTTTAATGCAAGATAATTATTTTCCAATAGCCAGCGATTTAAGTGGATTTTATGTTTATAAGTTGTAAATCCGTGGTCAGACATCACAAGATAATTATACTTACCAGACCATTTTTCCACCCGCTGACTGACTTCTCCTACAAACGAATCGAGTTTTTGATACCATGCTTGCGCAACATCAAGACGGTTGTGATAGAACATGTGCTGCACACGATCGAGGTCATCAAAGATACTGGCAAGCACGCCTTCCTTAAAGGTATCAAGCAAGTGAAAAAATATTTGTTTGCGGCGTTCAAAGATCATATCGCACAAAACGAGAAACTGGTCATCAGTAATACAGCCATCTTCAAGGCCGGTGGTGTCCTGCGGCCAGCCAAGTGTCAGGTAAGGCCCGACCTTTTGCCATAAGTTTTTGGCAAAAGATTGAGAAGATGCGTAATGAGATAAAGCGTGAAGCGGATGAATTTGCAAAGGCAAAGTATACAAACGCACAACGCCATTCAGGCTTGTGAGGATCACCCGTGTTATGGCATGAACATTGAAAAACAAACCTGCTTTAAATTTAACTTCAACAATGTCACTCCACTCCCCCACACGCAACTGGAACTGCTGATCGCCAAGTGTTAATTTGGCAATATTTGAATCTATGACATCCACTGTCACAGGTAATGTTGCGGATTGCGGTCCCGCTTTGCTTTGCACTTGTGGCCCATTTAGTAAAGCGGTAAATCTACCCTTTCCCGCAGATGAAAACTTTACAACAGCGGTCTTGCTTTTCTTTTCGTCTTCGGTGGAAAATAATGTCCCCACACCAAGCTGACCACGAATATCAGGCGTGCCGAGTCCGGGCAATGTGTTAACGGGCAATTCAGGACGCGCGGGATACATGGCGGGCCACCATAAAGCTGTGGCGGGGTAGCCCATCTCAGCCGCTTCTTCGAAAAGCGTTTTTGCCATATAGGGAGGTACAAATTGCTCCCCCATTGCTGTCTTCTTCGTCGGCAAAATGGAAACATAGGGCGCGTACGTGGAAGGGTCACGATGCACAAAATCGAAAATGCCATGACCGCCCGGGTCGGCGCCAGTTGCGATACTCGTCCATGAAACTTCAGTTTGGGGGGGTGAACAAACCTCAAGCCGTGAATAACCGCCAGCATCTACAAATTTCGAAAGATTCTTTAATTTTTTTTGTCCGGCCATATCTTCAAATACAGCGGGGTCAAAAGAGTCAAAGCCAAGAATGATGGTCTTCATGCAGCTAAATTATTTTTCCTGTTCTTCATCTTCTTTGCGCATTTTACGGCGCAGCTTTGCAATCCCTTCACGAATGTTGCGAGAGAAGAACAACAATACGCCTGAACCTGCTACTACTAATGCGGCCAATGCCTGAGCCAACATTCCACCAGTATTTGGGTCTATATACATATTTACTCCTTTTATATCGAATTAAAGATTATAGCTGACATCACATCCCTTGTCCAATTCAGGTCTTACACGTAGAATGTGAACATGGTAAACAACAATGATGATGTCACCCCGGTTCGTCAACAATATCTGGATATCAAACGCGAGTACCCTGACGCAATTGTTTTTTTTCGACTCGGCGATTTTTACGAGACTTTCGACGAAGATGCTGAAATTACCGCACGCGAATTGGACATTGTCCTCACATCCCGTCCCATCGGCAAGGGTATGCGCACACCGCTGGCCGGAATCCCCTATCACGCGGTTGATAATTACCTGGCCCGCCTGATCGAAAAGGGATACCATGTTGCCATTTGTGAACAGGTTGGCGACCAACCCGCCAAGGGGATTTTTCCGCGCAAAGTGGTGCGAGTCGTCACCCCGGGGACTGTGACCGAACCGGGACTCCTGCCCGGCGATGCGAATAATTACCTGACCGCGGTCATTCTTGACGGGTCAACTGCTTCTGTTTCTTATACAGATGTGACCACTGGAGAATTCGCCGTCACCGAACTTCCACTCGAAGCCCTGCGCGCCGAGTTAACACGTCTACACCCCGCTGAAATTTTATACTCAGATCATCAAACCCTGCCCGATGGAATCAGCGGCCACTTAACTGCTCTGCCCTCATGGAAATTTGAACCGGGCAAATGCAACGAAACCCTGCTGGCTCAATTCAAATCATCCACGCTGGACGGTTTCGGATTAAAACAGAACAGTCTTCCTGTAAGAGCAGCAGGCGTAATTGTGCAATATCTTAAAGAAACCCAGCCAGATGCATTAAATCTACTCACTACGTTACGCTCCTACAGTCTCAATGAATTCATGACTCTGGATGCTCCCACCCGCAGAAATCTTGAACTCGATGAAACCCTGCGCGGCGACCGCAAAGGCTCGCTGCTCGGCACACTGGATTTTTCGATCACACCGATGGGTAAACGATTGATGCATCAATGGGTTAGCCAGCCCTTGCTGCAAGTCGCTAGAATCGTCAAACGGCAGGACGGCGTGCAATATTTTGTCAGCAATGGCATGATCCGCGCGGAATTACGGGATGCACTAAAGCCGCTGGCCGACCTGGAAAGATTGGTCAACCGGGTGATCGCCGGGCAGGCACAGCCGCGCGATCTGGTGGCGATGAGAAATACTTTGGGGCAAATGCCAAAGATAAAGCAGGTGATTAGTGAACAGTCATCAGCAGGCAGTGGAAAGTGGTCAGTTTGTGAGGAGCAGTATTCTTTATTGCAAAACGCAATTGACGACGATCCGCCTGCAACGTTGCAAAATACGGGCGTGATCCGCGCCGGATATTCAACAGAGTTGGATGGCGTCATCGAAGCATCCAAACACGCACGCGATTGGATCGCAAACCTCGAAGGCATTGAACGCGAGAAGACCGGCATCAAAACTCTTAAGGTTGGTTACAACAAAGTCTTTGGATACTTTATAGAAATCTCACGCGGCGCCGCAGATCGAGCGCCTGAGAATTACATCCGCAAGCAGACATTGGTCAACGCGGAGCGTTTCATTACCCCAGAGATGAAAGAGTATGAAACGCTTGTCTTGAATGCAGAAGAACGAATTAAAGAAATTGAGACCCGCTTATTCCGTGAAGTATGCGCGGAACTCGCAAAGGCTGCAAATACATTACTCACCACTGCTCGCACCATCGCTGAACTGGACGTGCTTTCTGCCCTGGGCGAAGCAGCTGCCCTCGGAGGCTACAACAAGCCTGAGGTCCACGAAGGAAGCGAGTTGGAAATCCACGAGGGGAGACATCCGGTTGTGGAGCAGTATCTAAAAAACGACAGATACATTCCCAATGATGTCATCTTCGAAAAAGGCGAAGTGGTGCGAGTGATCACGGGACCGAATATGGCGGGTAAATCAACTTATCTGCGCCAGGCAGCATTGATCGTGTTGATGGCGCAAATGGGATCGTTCGTGCCGGCCGCGTCAGCAAAGATCGGGCTGGTGGATAGAATTTTCACACGCATCGGCGCGCAGGATGAAATTCACGCGGGGCAATCCACGTTCATGGTGGAGATGGTGGAGGCGGCGAATATTTTGCATCACGCCACATCACGCTCGCTGTTGATATTAGATGAGATCGGGCGCGGCACTTCAACATATGATGGACTGTCGATTGCGTGGGGCATCATTGAATATATTCATAACCATCCCCAGCTGCGTGCAAAGACTTTGTTTGCAACACACTATCACGAGCTAACTCAACTGGCAGATTTATTGCCCGGCATTCGGAATTACAACGTGGCCGTGAGTGAAGCGGATAACACTGTGGTGTTCCTGCACAAGATCATCCCCGGCGGCGCAGATCGTTCGTATGGAATTCATGTGGCACAACTTGCGGGATTGCCCGCTCCTGTCATCGGGCGTGCAAATGAAATTATGGCCGAACTTGAAAAGACATCTGGCCGCGCTGTGAAAATCAATCCGCAAGCCGCACAACAAGCAGCATTATTCCCTGAGACAAGTCCGCTATTGGATGAGTTAAAAGAACTCGATGTAAATGCCTTGTCCCCGATCGAGGCTTTGAATAGATTGTTTGAATGGCAGAGGAAGTTTACGAAGTAGGGTTGCCGCCCAGCCAATCCGCCTTCCAATCTGTTACAAACACGAGTACCGCAATGAAACACAACGGCACCCACCAGAACAAAGAATTGTCGCCCGCTTGCTGCATTTGTACGAGCGCCATCCCATACCACGCAACGCCATAAAAGGTCAGAAGAAATAGCTTTCGTTTCCAATCCGCCCGCGCAAATGTAGATATCCAAATTGGCAAAAGCAGGACAAAATCCCAACTCCAAATATAGGGTGTGATAATTGTTGTAATTCCCAGACTCCATAACATAGCAACGGCAGGTGGAAATTTAATCCATAATTGGCGGGCAACCCCCAATGCAAGTATGAAGATTGCAGCCCAAATAAAAACCCCGAATATTCCCATGGAATGATTGAGTATTGAAAAAAGAGATGGATGCAACCAGCCGTGGTTAGACTGAAAACTTCTGACCCAATCGGGAATCCATACAGGATAAAAAATAAAAAGTGGCAGACTCGTCAATAAAGCCATCGTGAAAGTCTGTAAGCCAAAGCAAAAAACTCCCTTGAAACCATTACGTTGAAAATAAAATACGCTTAATCCAAATACGGCAACTATCCCCAACTGTGGCTTGGAAAGAGCGAGCGCAAGAAAAAATGCTGCCAGCCAATCTCGCCGGCTATCTGCAAAATACGAAGAGAGCATCATACACAACATTGCAGTAATAGAAAATTGCCCAAGATTGTAGTTATTAAGAACAAACGGAAAGAAGAAACACAATAACGCCAGTATTATGGTATTAAATAAAGACCGCCTATCTCCCTGGGCTAAATAAACAATACCACATAGCTCAATGATATTAAAGATGAACCAAACCTGCAATGAAAGGTTTTCAGAAAGCCAGCCTAAAGGAAAAAAGACACCAATAACCATTGGGAACCAAATAGCAGGCAGGATAGGATTAAGACTGGTTGTTTCATACGGACTTTTCCCCTGCACCAATAAATGCACAGGCCCCCATAGATTATTATAAAAATCCATACGAGGCATCATTAAATTCCAAAAAAGATAGCTGACAAGCGCTGCAACTAAAGTCAGCGCAAAAATAGATGTATATGTCTGAAAAGCATTTCCGTAACTTAGCTTTTTTATCATACAGATCATTCCATAACAAATCAAAATTTATCAATAGCAGCTAGATAAAGAAAGCCCCAAACAGTTTACAGCGAACATCAAGGAACAGGCAAAGGCTGAAGACGACTTCCACAGAAAAAGACGGAGTTGTAATCATCCCTATAAAGCGCGACTCTTTGCTTTTCGAGCAGGTTGAGTGATTTCCACAAAGGGTCGCCATTCACGATCACAATCACATCAATGAAGTGTTCATCGCAAAGAATGTCAAGGGAATCCCAATTTTGCACATTTTCCATATTGAAAATCATGCTGACCTCAGCCACTTTCGCAGAATATAGATCTGACGGAACACCATAGGCTGTACGATCGGAAATCGCAGATTGGCGCATCCCATATAACCCAACTGGATGATTAACAACTTCTGACGGATTGTATTGCACGACTGCATCTTTGGGAAGCACTTCATTGATAGTAGAGTAGGCAAGCCGCGCCGAATAAAATTGATGACCTGCCTCGCTACCAAAAACAAAATAGTACGCAAAACGCAGCAAAGTAACATCAAGTATGGATGTGGATACACCCAGCGCTGCCAGCAAGATCAGATTGTATTTTGTTCGTTGAGAAAAAGCGAAACGGGGAAACGGAGACGCAAAAAAAGCATCCAACACATCCACCCCCCAGATCAGTAAAACAAATTGTCCTGGCAGCCAGGAGCGCCAACCAAGGTCGTTATTCTCAATAAGGGTAGATCTCATGAATGTGCCAATAAAAAAAGAAACGCCGAGTAAAAGAACTTCAGCAAGATAATATGGGTTTTCACGGAGATAACTCTTGTTGCTCCTTAACCAAATCAATGCAACAAGAAAGTAAAACCCAAACTCAAAGAAATAATTAATGGGAAGGACAACAAGGCGGATAAATAATCTCCATAAATATGAAGAGTTGACTAAAAGCGCATCCACCAACCGAAACGAGCGAATATCAAACACAATGGGTAATGAACTTCCTTCACTGCCAGACATCAAGCCAAATAAAAACGGACCCGCGAAAAGAAAAGCAGCCACTCCAGCAACAAACATCGGAAAGAGGATGGCACGCTGTCTTTTTTGGAAATACAAAAGCAGCATCCAACTCCCCCAAAAGGACACAAAAACAAACGTAACCCATACTGAAAGCCCCAAAGCGGAGGCAAAAGATATTCCTGAGAATACAAGGATGGTAAATTGTCTTGTTCGTACTTGTGTATGCGCTGAATGGACAAGCATTACAGCCACCATTCCAGCCACAAGACCTGCAACGTGATGTGGAACCCATAAAAGAGAGCCGACCCAAGCAGAAATAATTTCATTCCAGTGCTCAATATCACCGATCGCACCATGACCATAAAGCATAATAGCAACAGCAGGAATAATATCCAATCCACTGATAGAAAGAGACGCCATACCAACAAATGTGCGCCGCCAAATCTTCCCTGCATTACGCCCATCACGCAAACGAAGATAGAAGGCAATCAACGCCATAAGAGCAACTCCACACCAAATACTGCTGGCAAACAAAGCGGCTCTCGCATCAACAAGCTTTCCCCCGAAAAAATCAACCAAACTGCCAAGTATGTACCAAAAGAAATAAAGAAAGGTTAATTTTACAGAATGACCCGGATAATAGCTTGGATTTACAGGCGGCACACCAGTGCGCGTCATTGCATCAATGATGGAAACGCGGGTAGTGTGGTCGAAGGAAGCTACGCTGAAATATAGTTCACGACTTCCCCACTGAAAGTCGACCAGGGAAAACATAGCCAAAACAAACCATCCAAGAAAAATCCCCAAAAAAGTGCGCCAGGGCCAATCTTGAGGCAGGGGTGGTCTTTCGTAAATAACAAGGATAACAAAAACAAGAGCAATCAAAATCGTAAGCACCAACGCAGCGTTAAGGGAAAACCAACTAGTTACAAGGTAATAAAGAATAGGACTAATTGCAACGGAAAGTATTAACGCAATGGCAAATCGCGCAGGCAAAAGACGCGCCCTGAATTCAAAGAGTTCAAATATCCAGCCAAAAACATATCCGGGAAAGACAATCACAAAAGGAAAGAGGCAAAACGCAAAAGTTGTGCCAAGAATATCCTGCAGGGTGAAATTTGAAAGCATATTTTTTCCGGTTTATTTTTTGACTTTAATGATTAAAGTAGAAATTACCAAATAGGCGCCATTAAGATTATGGAACAGGATGTGATGTGTCATAATTTCCACAGAAAAAAATAGCCGTGTAGTCATCTGCATAGAGTGAAGCCCTCTGGTCTTTTAGCGTGTCAATTGATTCCCATAGTGGATCGCTGTCTGTAACTACAATCACATCAATAAAGTGATTCAAGCAAAGTTTATCCAATGAATTCCAATTTTGTACATTTTTCTGGGTGAATATCTCGCTGACCGCTGCAACTTTAGCTTCGTATATATCCAATGGTATTCCATAGGCTGTGCGATCTGAGATGGCAGACTGTCGCATACCGTATAGCCCGCTCGGACGATTTACGAAATTTGCCGGGTTATACTGAACAATTGCATTCTCCGGCAGTATTTGATCTGCAACGGAGTACGCCTGCCGTGCAGAATAAATTGAGTATCCCACTTCTGGACCAAATGCAAAGTTGTATCCAAAGCGAAGCAAGGTAATATCCAACACTGTAGTTGCCAGACCAAGCGCGGCGACTATAACAAGATTAAACTTCGTTTTTGGAGAGAGTATAAGTCTTTTTTGAGAAGCGCTCATGAGTTGAAATAGTACATCCACGCCCCAAATCAATAAAATGAATTGACCAGGAAGCCATCCACGCCAGCCGAGATCATTATTTTCAATCAGTGTTGATTTCATAAATGTGCAAATAAAAAACGAAACTCCCAACAATAAAATCTCTGAAGAGTAATAGGGATTTTCGCGAAAATCATCTTTGTGTGATTTTAACCAAATAAATACCACGAGAGAAAAAAAGCCAAGTTCAAAAAAATAATTAAGAGGCAAAAACATGAGGAGAATAAAAGATTTCCATAATACAGAAGAATTCTCCAAAAGTGCATCCGCAAAGCGAAAGGAGCGGACGGTTAATGCAACAGGAAATGTTCCTGCTTCTGCTCCGCTGCCGGCAAACAATAAACCAAATAGAAATGGGCCCGCTAATAAAAAGTGCAACAACTCCCGCGAAAATCATGGGAAAAAGAAGCGGTCGCTGCCCTTTTTGGAAAAATAAAAATAACATCCAAATCCCCCAAAATAAAACAAAAATAAGTGTAACGTATACTGAAAGTCCAAGAGCGGAGGCGAAAGCGACACCCGAAAACCCCAATGCCGTAAACTGTTTGACTCGCGGCTGACTGCGCACAGAATGAACTAACATAATGCCCACGAACCCTGCCATCAAACCTGCCACATGATGAGGAACCCACAAAAGGGACCCAACCCAAGCGGTAATTTGCTCATTCCACTGTTCAACATCACCTATCAACCCTGTTCCATACCGAAAAAAGAATAAGACGGGAATAACATCCAGCCCGGTAATGGTAAGGGAAGCAATACCAAGAAATACGCGCCGCCATATTTTCCCATCACCGTGACCATTACGCAATCGAAGATAAAAAGCGATCATTGCCATGAGTGCAAGTCCACACCAGATGATACTGGCAAATAAAGCAGTACGCGCATTTACAAATGAACCACCCATAAAATCGATCACGCTTCCTAAAATGTACCAAAAGAAATACAAAAACGTCAACTTTACATAATGACCAGGATAATAACTTGGGTTAACAGGAGGTACACCTGTTCGAGTCATCGCATCAATGATGGAAACGCGTGTCGTATGATCAAAAGACGCAACGCTAAAGTAGAGTTCATGTTCACCCCACTGAACGTCAACAAGGGAAAATATAGCCAAAACAAACCAGCCAAGACAAACAAAAAAAAGAGTGCGCCATGGCCCGTTTTGCGGAAAAGCCAGCCTCTCGCGGAATAAAAGAAAAACAAAAACGAGGGCGATCAAAATCGTAACAATCACCGCCACATTTAGCGAAAACCAACTGATTAAAAGATAATAAAGAATAGGGCTGATCGCAACAGAGAGTATTAGAGCGATGGAAAACCGCGCAGGCAGAAGTCGCGCCCGAAACTGAAACAGGTCAAAAATCCAACCGAAGACGTATCCAGGAAATACAATCACAAACGAAAAAAGAAAAAAAGCAAGACTTGTACTTAAAATATCTTGAAAGGTGAAATTTAAAAGCATATTTATTTCCTTTGAAAATAAGTTGTCAGAGCAAAAAAATGTCAATTATTAGGGTCAAATTCAGGGAGCAAGAATCGACATGTCATACTTTCCACAAGTAAAAATAGCATAGTGGGTATTTTTGTAAAGCGGAGGCCGCTGCATTGTCAGCAATGGGACACTGTCCCATATCAGATCTGAATCTTCTATAATTAATACGTCAATTAAATATTCCTGACAAATCTGATCCACGGCTTTCCAGTCAGTCATATTTTTAGCGGCGAACAACTTACCAACTTCACCAGACAAATCATTGAAAATATCGATTGGCACACCGTACGATGTGCGATCTGAGATCACCATTTGGTGCGTGCCGTAGAGTCCGCTGGGACGATCTATAAAATTTAAGGGGTTATTTTGCGTGACAACATTGGCAGGGATGTAATCGCGTAAATAATCATACGCGAGACGGGCGGAATAATATTTCCGGGTTACATCTGCACCCGTCATCACAGGCCATGCCGCCCTGAGTAAAACAGCATCCGTCACTGATGTCAACACTCCGATCGAAAAAAATATTAATAATAGACTTCGATTTTTCCTTGCCTCTCCTGCCAGCGAAGCAACAGGTTGGTAAGTAAACACCAGAGATGTAAGTACATCCACGCCCCAGATCAGAAGAATAAACTGACCCGGCAGCCAGGCACGCCAACCAAGATCATTACTTGTAATCAAAGTGGAACGCAAACAAGAGCCGATAAAAAAAGCAGCTGCCAACAAAAGCATTTCAGCAAGATAAAAGAAATTGGAATAAAGTGTTTCTTTATTTTTTATTTTAAACCAATATAAACCTGCCATGAAAAAAAATCCGAGCTCAAAAAGATAGTTAATTGGTAAAACTACCAGCATTACCAGCGAACGCGCAATCAGCGGCCAATCCTTTACAAAAGATTCCAATTGCAAAAATGAGCGCACCTCAAATGTGATTGGAAATTGCCCTGCCCCGCCTGCGCCGCTCTGAAATAATCCAATAATAAAAGGACTCGCGAGAAGTATGGCAACAACTCCAGAGAAGACCATTGGTAAAATCAAGCCGCGATCTGTTTTCTGAATTAAGATCGCAATAAGCCAGAATCCCCAGAAAATAACAAATACAAACGTGACATACATCGAAAGTCCCAAAGCCGAGGCGAGCCCGAAACCTGCAACGGTCATAATAATAAACTGTTTTACAGTTGACTTTTCACGCGCAGAATGAGCAAGCATCATTGCCGTCAACCCTGCAATCAACGATGCAACATGATGTGGAACCCACAGAACAGACGCAATCCAGGAGGGAATCCATGTATTCCAAACATCAATGGAGCCGATGACAAGACCAGTCCGTAACATGAGCAGGGTGGCGGGAAAGACATCCAGACCGCTGACTGCCAGCAACGCAACGCCGATTCGTGCGGACCTCCAATCTGCTCCGCCACGATTTGCATTTCTTTGGCGAAGATAAAGTGCAACACTTGCCATGAGGCCAAGCCCGGCCCAGGCAGAACTTGCATTTAATGCGGCGCGAGCATCAACATATTGTCCGCCAATTGTATCGATCATGCTGCCAAGGATATACCAAAAATAATACAGAAAAGTAAGTTGCACTGGATACCCTGGATAATAACTGGGGTTTACAGGCGGGACGCCAGTACGGGTCATTGCCTCAACAATAGAGACCCGCGTAGTTTGATCAAACGAAGTGACACTGAAAAATAAATTATCACCCCACTGTATATTTATCAAGGACAAAATTACGAATGCGGTCCAGCCAAAACCAATCCAAACAAAAGAAGTTATATAATATTTTTCTTCCTGTGCCGTTATAAATTTTTCTTTTAGAATTAAAACAAAAAATGCCGCAGAAAATCCCATCAGAGTAAAGAGTGCGGCATTAAACGAGAGCAAGCTTGAGGTTAAGTGAAGAACGATCGGGCTAATCGCAAAGGATAAAACGAGGCCAATTCCAATTCTTACAATGGGCCGGCGACGGCTAAAATCAAATAAATCCAATGCCCAGCCGGTAACATATCCGGGGAAAATAATGACCGTCGGAAAAAGGCAAAAGGCGAGAGCAGCCCCAAAAATATCTTGAAAAGTGTAGTTCATGCTGCGATATGTCTATTGAATTGCCAAAAACTCAACAAGCCCCAAAAGCCAATTATTATATAGCCAAGTATTTGACTGATCAGAATGTAAGCAAGTGCATCCGCCTGCAAAACTCCAAAGGGCATGAGCGTGGTAACAGCCACAAATTGATAAACACCAACATAACCCGGTGTAGATGGGATGGCGCTGGAAAGTCCTAATGCAGCCAGAAGAACGAAAGCTTGTTGAAGCAGAAGTGGTATCTTTAGAATATATGCCAGGAACACTGTGCCAATGGCATCCATCAGCCATATTAGTCCGGTAAGACCCGCAAACTGCATAACACGTGAAAAATTATGCAATGACTTTAATCCAACGAGAAATTGTTGAAGAAATTGGTCCAGTTTAATCCTACCAGTGTCCTTCAGCAGAGGGAAAGTCATAATCAATTTTCTGGTTAATCCTCCAAAATAAGGCAAAATAAAAATGGCGGCCAAACCAATCAATCCCAAAATGGAAATACCTTTTAATGCACTTTGAAAAACAGGGAGAGACAATTCCGGTAGTGGATAACGCCAATGAGCCTAGTACGATCAAAGCGATCAAATCCATTAATCGTTCCACCAGCCCGACCGCCAAAGCGTAGGATACGCTAAGACTGTTCTGTCGTGAAAGATACGCAGCGCGAACAAACTCACCCGCGCGCGCAGGAAGAATGCTGTTGCCCAAATAGCCCGCCATATTTGCCCAAAAACATTGAATATCGATATTTCTTTTTCACTGGTCAACAAAACGCGTAAACGTAAGGCGCGGATCAGAAAACTTGCACTACTCCAAAGAAAAATAATTGGTAAAAAAGCATATTGAGCGTTTTTGAGTGTGTTAAAAAATATTTCCCAATCCATATCGCGCAAAGCAAGATACAAGAACAACACCGCCAAAATGACGGAAATAATTATCAGCCAACGATTGCCAGTAGAGGATTCCCCTGCTTTCGCTTCGGGTAAAATGGAAAACAGACCTTTGGGTTTCAAAAGTTTATCCGCTCTTTTTCAATCACCAGTGGTCTATGCATAACTTGAGTGTAGATCGCACCAATATATTCGCCTACGATCCCCAGAAACATCAACTGGACAGAGCCGAGGAAAAACAAACCAATTACCAACGGCGCCGAGCCAAGTGAGAATTGAAACCAAAAGATTAACTTATATATCAGATATGCCAGGCCGAGCAAAAAGCTGATGAGAGCCGAAAGAAAGCCAAACATGGTGGCAAGACGTAAGGGGACTTTTGTATAACTAGTGAGACCAAGCATGGCAAGGTCATATAATGTATAAAAGTTATTCTTACTCAGACCACGTTTCCTCCTTGGCTGGGTAAAGATAATTTTTGCAACATCAAAACCAAGGTCGGCAACAATACCACGGAAGTAAGGATATGGATCGTCGATTTTCCGAACAATATCCATTACCAGGCGGTCATAAAGGCCAAAGCCTGTGAAATTTTCGATCAGATTTACATCAGATAATGAACGCAAGATACGATAATAGATCGTACGAAGGAGATGAAACAAAGCAGACGCTTCTGTTTTCTCTTTAACGCCGATTACAACTGGATATCCTTCCTCCCATTTGCTTAAGAATTCTGGAATTCGTTCGGGGGGATCCTGTAAGTCTGACGCCAGGGCGATAACAGCATCTCCGCTTGCCTGTAAAATAGCGTAGACTGGCGAACGGACATGTCCAAAATTTCGAGTATTCAAGATCACCTTGACTCGTTTGTCTCTGGCTGCAAGAGTGCGCATTTTCGCAGCAGTCCCATCGGTAGATGCGTTATCAATAAAGATATGCTCATATTGATATTTCAATGTGGACATAACCTTATTAATTCTCTCCATAAAGCTCGTCTATATTCTCTTCCTCGTTGAAGCAAGGCGTAACGATGCTAATCAGTTTCTTTTTCATCTTTCTTTGCTCACCTTACATACCACGGCCGGATAGTTTCTTTTTCAAACCTTCATCGCGATTGTAGAGACTATCTACAGAGTCAACCATCAACGGGGAGTCTGCTTTGATCTTTCTGGCAAGCACCTGATCATTCAGTAATTCGCGGCATGAAAGCTGACCTTTTTGCAAAGGAATGGCAAGATAATAATCATCATGAGTTAAAACATGACCTTCGGACAAATCATGTTTTGCATAAACACCTCGAACAAGGGACGTAAGGTAATCCATCTCTTTTTGAGATGATGGCGCTTTTTCTGTACCGGGAGCACCGCACATCTCACGCGCCTTATGAAACGCTTGAAACCATTCGGCAATTTGCTCGGGTGTAGAGCAATAAGGCGAAATCGACTTGTCATCAGTCTTAATATCAATATGGCGTTCAAAGGTGCGGGCACCTTTTGCGTAAGCAATTAACATGGATGAACGCCAGTCGTGATATTCATGTGTGGAGAGACCGACAACATGCCCGGGGTAACGATGCTTTAGAAAATCAATCTGATTAAGTTGTAATTCAGCGTCTTCGGCGGGATAAATGGAAACACAATGATTGATGGCAAGCGGAATATTACGGTTATCAAAAAAAGTCACCATATCATCAATGTCTTTTAGCGACGATCCGCCTGTGGAAACCAAAACAGGCTTTCGTGTTTTGGCAATCTTTTCCAATAACGGCCAATCTGTAATATCTGAACTTGCAATTTTTATGATTTCAACGCCGAGTTCCATGCATAAGTCTACTGATTTTTCGTCGAATGGGGTAATTAGACGAACACAACCTGCGCGGCGCAAAGCCTCCACTAATTGAGCGAGTTCATCGCGTGACAGGCGTGTATCAAGTGTCTTCTTGATATAGCGAATATCTTCACGATGCAAAAATTTCTTGTGAATGAAATTATCCACATCACGAAATTGCAATTTGATGGCGGCACGCACGTTGTTGTAACGCACAACTGCACCAAACTCCTTCACGATCCGCAAACCGCGATTAACATCGCCCCAGTGATTATTTGCCAATTCAAGTACGAACAAATCTTCAAAAATATCACGATTGATCATAAAAGCACCTCCAAGTAAACAATGAGAAAGAAAGCGGTTGAGGTTATTTTACTCTTCCCACAAGGGGATGAGCATGTTTTTCGCCAGTTCGTCACGTTCCAGAAAGGGAAACATATCCTCAAGCGGAGCAGAGACAATGCGGCCATCGGATAATTGTCGTGAGCTCTGACGCGGCTCAAATCCCTGTGCAGGGTCAAGGACAACTTCGCAGACCACTGGTCCAGAAGTGGACAATACCCCACGCAAACCGAGAAGGAAATCAGCCGAGTCAAGTCTTACTGTGGAAAACCCGTAGGCCTTTGCAAGTTTGATCATGTCTGGAAATGAAACGCCTGAATCAGGACTTTCTCCGACAGTGTTTCCAAAAAAGCCCTTTTGCGAGGTTCGAATGGAAAGATAACCATTATTATTGAGCACGAAAATCTTAAGCGGTAATTGATACTGAATAACAGTTTGTAGTTCCTGAATATTTAACTGCAAACTTCCGTCACCAGCAAGGCAGATCACCTGACGGCCATCACCAGCCACCGCTGCACCAATGGCCGCGGGCAGGTCATAGCCCATGGAAGCAGAGCCAGAATTGGAAAACAAGCGCTGACCTAATTTTAATTTTCCTGCTTGAAATGAGATGATACAGGCTGAGGCGTTTCCAGTAACAACAACATCATCTTTACCAAGGTTTTCAAACAAGGTGCGCATAAAATAATATGGATTTATCTTACCGGTAAATTCGCGATGCTTCGGCAGCACAGCTGGATATTTTTCATTTAATTCCCTGCACCATGCCAGCCATTTCGAGTGTTGACTTGTATCCCAATCACCAAGTTGTGTCTGCATTTCCTTGAAGAAATCGCGTAAATCCGCATGGATGGGCATATCCGGTTTTATAGTCGGTTTATTTAATTCAGCGGAATCTACGTCCACCCAGATTTTATAGGCGGCGCGCGCAAAAGATTTGAATGCATAGCCTGTTTGGCGAATATTTAAACGGCTTCCTAAAATCAGGAGAACATCTGAGTTTTGTACTGCAAAGTTTCCACCGCGCGTTCCTATCGTTCCAGGACGACCGCAGAAAACAGGATCATCTGAAGCGATAGTGTCATGCGTCCAGCCGGTTGTGACAGGAATGCCGAGCTTATGCACAACCTCAAGAAAGGCGTTTATTTCTCCAGAAATGCGAACACCACTTCCTGCGAGAATCACGGGACGCTGTGCGTTTTTTAGTTTATCTAATGCTTGAGCAACAGATTCGCTCAGGTGGACTGGAGCAGGTTCGGGCGTCATAAATGAAGCGAAGCCTTCCAACGTCGATTCATCTATTTGACTGGATTGTACATCAATGGGAATATCCAGCCAACATGGGCCGGGCCTTCCCATTTGCGAAAGATGCCAGGCCTTTTCCAGGTGGTAACGGATTGTTTGCGGGTCGGTGACGGTCACTGCATATTTTGTAATTCCGCGGACCATTGAAACAATATCCACTTCCTGATCGCCAAGTTGACGAAGATCAGGAAGATCATACGTGCGGACATAGGTTTCACGCTTAACCTGACCAGAAATAACCAGCATGGGAATCGAATCTGTGAAGGCGCCATAGACGCCATTCAATGTGTTAATTCCGCCTGGCCCCGTAGTGACATTGACCACACCGGGTTTGCCGGTGACACGCGCATATCCCTCGGCAGCCATGGCACTGGCCTGTTCGTGATGATTGAAAATGGTTTTGATCTGCGGATGTTTTCCAATGGCGTAATTTAAAAACATGGAGCCGCCGCCGGTAAGCATAAACACATGGCGCACACCAAATTCAGAAAGTCGATTTGCTATATATTCCGAGACACGCATTATTTATTTTTCTCCACGGGCACGGCATATAAAACCAACTCAAAATCATTCATGGCGTGAGAACGGGTGTAAAACCTATATTTTCCAGGAGCGATACTTTCTACAAGCATGGGAAGTTGCCAAAGATGTTCGGGACGATGATAAAGAGAGACGGCAAGCCCGGGCGTGTGGGTGCTAATAATTTGACGCGCCCCCAGCAAGGCATCGTATTCCGCGCCTTCAATGTCCATTTTTATTAAGTTGGGTGCCATGGTTGGAATGGCATCATCAAGCGCCACACATTGGATCACAGTGGTGCCTTTACTTGAAATATTACTCGCCATCCCTTGTCCTGTTTCAAATGACAACTGTCTGGTGGATGAAAAAACTCCGCATGGGAACAAATTTGCATCAGGCAATTCTTTTTTGTGTGAAGAAATAAATTTCGAGAGCTTCGCGTAATTGGCCAAATCGGGTTCAAAAGCGGCTACAGATTGCACTTCAATTTTATTTTTTATCAGGTCAGCCAGTGTATCACCATCGAATGCGCCGCAATCTACAAAACGCAACGGCGTTTTCCAGGATGGGATATTTGTAGGATGATAAGGATTTATCAGGTCTGGTATGGGTAGTTTTGAAGTATCTCCAGTGAGACGAAATTCCATAACCGATTGAAACAAGGATTTACTTGCATCATCTGCCCAAAGCTCGTACATTTCCTCAAGCACTGTTCGTAAAGAAAAATAATAATCGCGTGAGGTTAACCAGTAACGTACACCAAGCTCCCGCCCAAAGAAGTCGTAAAGATCCACTGAATTAAGTATCTTCTTGAATCCAACATTTGTAAGATGGGCAATAATCTTCAAATTATCAGCTTGATAATTGTGAATACCAAGTACAACCACTATTTTTGCGGATACACCATTAATCTCCGCAGCTTTTTCAGGCGTGTAAACCGGCATCCCGTGCAGAAAGGGAACTTCGCGCGGCATATGGTCGATAAAACCATAGACGGGCAGGCCGTTATCAATCAGCGTTCGATGCACATCCTGTGCAAAAGTTCCAGTGCCATATATAAAAATGGGGGAAAACCCATCAAGCCATGGCACCTGAATATCCTTTTGTTTACCTGCCATTTCTATTAATGGTTCAAGCCAGCTGGTCATAATTACTCTCCTTGAAGAAAAATGATTTCATTCAGCAATCCCATAGCGCGTATTTGTTTTGCAATTGACTGGTGATGCAAAAGTGTGGCAATCAAAATCGGGGAATCCATTTTCACCAACCCTTGCGGGGCAAGGATGGGTTTACCATGCAGTATTTTGCCTTGATTAATGGGGTTATTATCCACAAAAGCGGCAATGTTTGCGCGAGCGAGGGATGTTTCAGCCAGCAATTTCATAGAGAGCTGCCCTGTGCCCCAAACAATGATCGAAGGGGTATGCGCAAGGAAACTGCTTAATCGAGTATCAATATCGCTCATTATTTTTTTGGAACGTACGATATATTCTTCGATCTTCAACTTTAAATTTTCATCTTTCTTTAGTGGGGCATCCGTTAACGCATCGCTCTTTTTCCAAAAACCAAATACAGCCGGGTAAAACATATCCACGCCAGCCGTCAGAGCCTTTGCGCCGCCGCTGATCAATTTGAAACCATGCACAAGCATTAAATTTTCAAGGCAGGCAAGTGAAAAGTGATTTACATGTTCTGTATTGAAATCCTGCAAAGGTGCATAAATGAAATCTACATAACGTACTGCATCAGGTGTTTCGATATAAACGATCCCGTTTGGTTTTAGCCGTTTGGTGATCCACTCCACCGCACCGCGTACATCCTGCACATGCTCCAGTGTATGCGACAAAATCACACAGTCATAAGCGTTCTCTTTGAATGGTAAAAATAACGAACCTTGATGTGCCTCAATTCCCAATTGCCGTGTATTCTCTACACAAACTGGAGAAGGGTCAATGCCGCACAATGTTTCATACCCCAATTCTTTCAGCGCCAATAACATACCGCCATTTGCACAGCCAACATCCAATATACTTGCGTTTGTATTTTGCAAAACGTCTACGATCTGTAAAACAGTCTCCTGCTGGCGTTTCCAGTCAAAAGGATTTTCCACGCCGCCAGTGCCGGTCTTTGAATCTTCATACTTCGAGTGTTCGGCATAAAAGCGATCATAATCGGCTTGTGTCACCGATGTATCGGCATAGACAAATCCGCACAAGGAACAAGCCACAACATCATAGCCCGATGAAAGCGGATGCCCTTCCGGTAATTCAAAGCGCTGCGTATGTAATAATTCAACAGTTACGGCTTCGCAAATAGGACAGGGTCGCCTTGCTATCATTTATTTTTTCCTTGTATGCAGGTAATTGTGCGATTAACACTTTCGTCTAAAAAAAACGATTGGGTTAATCCCAGTTCATTTTGTGCGCGCTTTGTAGATGGGACATATTGCTCTGCCGGAATTGCAGGATTTGGGACACCTTGAATTTCAACGTGGATGTTGGGGCTCTCGCTTCGCGCTACGGCGTGAGCTGTTTCAGCGATACTGACACTTTCTTCGCTCCCGACATTGTACACGCGCCCCGAGTCGCCGCGCAAGAGAATTGTCCATAGCCAGATCGTGAGATCCGCAGCGTGGAGATAGGAGCGGCGCGGGGTGCCGTCGCTTTTGATGATGATCGGTCCGCCGTTGAGCGCATCGCGGATGAAGTTGCCGATGGCGAAGTGAATATCCAGCGGAAGGTATGGACCTACAAAAGCAAAACAGCGGGCAATGGATGATGATAGTCCATGTTGTTTGGCATATAAGGCGCATAATTGTTCGGCTGTTCTTTTTCCTGTACCGTAGGCAGAATATGGATCAAGCGGATTGGGTGCGCCCATATAATCTTCTGGGATGTGGGTCATGTCAGCGGGTTGTTTGCCATAGACAGCACCGGAGCTGGTTAGTAAAAACTTTTCAGACTTACATTGCACGGCAAAATCAAGTGTGTGACGCGTGCCTTCAATAATGGTGTCCATCATCAACAAAGGATTTTCATTATTAAGTTTTGCACTCGCATCTGTCGCGGCGTGGATGATGTGCGAGTATTGACCTTTTGGAAATTCAAAGTTTCGCACATCTCCCTGATATAGGGTGACAGCGGGGTTAAGCATCAGGTGCGGAAATGTTTGTTGGACAGTATCAGGCCTACGAGTCAGAACAGATACGGATGCTTTTAAGTCCAGTTGCTGATTGGCGAAGAGAAAACTTTCGAGGAGCCAGCATCCAAAGAATCCTGTTCCGCCTGTGATAAAGATGCGCGCGCCGCGCAGGTCTTCCCAGAGATCACGGGTGTGGTCGAGGATGTGATTCAGATCAGCGGAGAGCGGATTTTGCGTCATGGAGAGTCTCGATCACATAATCTAACATGGGGTGCGTGAGGCCGGGATAAACACCAAGCCAGAAAACCTGGTTCATAATAAAATCTGTGTTGTCCAACGGACTAGCAACGCGATACTGCGTGTTGCGATAAGCAGGCTGACGCACAAGGTTGCCGCCAAAAAGCAGGCGGGTTGCAATCTTGCGGCTGTCTAAAAACTGAGTGAGTTGATTGCGCGTGAAGGGCGCTTCGGCACGGACTGCGATAGGAAAACCAAACCAGCTTGGCTGGCTATTGGGTGTAGCTTCTGGAAGAATTAAATATTCCTGCAAGTCTTGAAGATTTTCATGCATGTATGCAAAGTTTGCGCGGCGGGTTTCGATGAAGCCCGCGACCTTTTGCATTTGAGCAAGACCAACAGCCGCCTGCATATCGGTGGCTTTTAAGTTATAGCCAATATGCGAGTAGGTATATTTATGATCATAGCCATAAGGCAGTTCGCCGAGTTGATGTTCAAAGCGCTTGCCGCAGGTATTATCCTTGCCCGGCTCGCACCAACAGTCACGCCCCCAATCGCGGAAAGATTCGGCAAGGGTGCGTAATTTTGGTTTGTCAGTTAATACTGCGCCGCCCTCCCCCATGGTGATGTGATGAGCGGGATAAAAACTTGTAGTGGCCAGCGCGCCAAATGTACCGACCTGGCGTCCGTTATACGTAGCGCCAACTGCATCACAGCAATCTTCGATCAACCAGAGATCGTGTTTGCGTGCAAACTCAGTGACCGTATCAAGATCGAAGGGATTCCCCAATGTATGGGCTATCATGATGGCACGCGTACGCGGGCTGAGCGCGGCTTCGAGATAATTCACATCCACGTTATAAGTGGGGATCTGAACATCGATAAAAACAGGAACTAGATTGTTTTGAATGATCGGGTTGACAGTGGTTGGAAACCCTGCCGCGACGGTAATGACTTCATCACCGGGCTTGAGCGCCTTGTCCCCCAACTGCGGCGAAGTAAGTGTTGACAACGCCACAAGATTTGCAGAAGAGCCAGAATTAACCAGAATGGTGTGGCGCACTCCCATAAATTTTGAAAATTCTTTTTGGAACTGATCGGCATATCTGCCTGTGGTCAGCCAAAAATCAAGAGACGAATCAACCAGGTGCTGCATTTCGATCTCGTCAAATACTTTTCCTGAAACTGGAACAGAGGATTCGCCGGCGATAAATTCGCGCGGTGCAAAAGCCTCTGTGAAGTATTCAGCGGTAAGCGCGCGGATCTGTGCGCGCAGTTCTTCAGCTCTTGGATTCATTATTAAAAAAGTTCCTGTACCAGTCAATGGTCATGCCCAACGCTTGATCTAAATTAAAGAGCGGCTTCCAATTTAACATGTTCCGCGCTTTTTCTGCGCTCAAATATTGATGACGGATTTCATTACTGGCTTCGTTTAAAATCGTTGGCGGAATATCTGACCCCATTATTTTGATGATGCTCTCGACAATCTCCCGCACGGTTACCTGAATCTCGTTCGAGAAGTTAAAAGCCTGCCCTTTGAGTTCGGGACGCGCGGCAAGCTGTTCTGCCAATAACATGTAAGCCGCCGCGCCATCTTCCACGTAAAAATAATCGCGGATATATTCGCCGTCTGAGCGGATAATGGGAGCCTGTCCACGCAAGATCGAGCGGATGGTGCCGGGGATGATGCGATTCCAATTTAAGTCACCGCCGCCGTAGAAATTTCCGCAGCGGGTAATGGCCACGGGCAGGTCGTAGCTTTTTGCATAAGTAGCCGCGATCAAATCCGCAGCAGACTTGCTGACATCATACGGATGTTGTCCTTGCAAGGGAGTATCTTCGTTGTACGGCAAAATTTCCTGATCGCCATAAGCTTTATCAGAGGAAGCCATCACAATTTGCTTAACCTTTGGGCTGCGACGGCTGGCTTCCAGAATATTCCATGTGCCCGCGATATTGGTCTCAAATGTAGAGATCGGGTTGCGATTGGCGATGGTGACGATCGTCTGCGCGGCCAAATGAATAACGGTATCTATTTCAAATTCACCTAACGCGCGCTCAAGCATGTCGCGGTCACGGACATCGCCGCGCACGATCTTGACATGTTCGATCAACCCAGAGCGCACCAGTTCACTTTGCGGCACCCAATCACGAACAAGGCAAACGACATCTGCACCTGCATCAACGAGCCGCTGGACCAGCCATGAGCCGACCAGTCCTGTTCCACCTGTGACAAACGTGGGACGATCCTGCCAAAATGAACGATTTACCATATTTTCCATGGGGCTTTTTCTTCCTGCCATAATTTATTAAGAAGATGCACATCACGCAGCGTATCCATGGACTGCCAGAAGTCTTCATGCTGATAAGCGGACAACTGCCCGTCTGCGGCAATATTCTCAAGTGACTCAAATTCCCAGGCGGTTTGGTCGCCTTCGATATATTTAATGATCTCAGGCTGAAGCACGAAGAAGCCGCCATTGATCCAGCCTTCACCGATCTGGGGTTTCTCTTTGAATTGCACTACACGATGATCTTCAATGACCATTTGACCAAAACGGGCCGGCGGGCGGACAGCTGTCATTGTGACAAGTCTATTTTGCTGTTTATGAAATTCGAGCAAAGTGGGAATATGCACATTGCTGACACCATCGCCATAGGTTAACATAAATGTCTCATTCCCAACAAATTCGGCAACGCGTTTAACACGGCCGCCGGTATTGGTCTCTGCGCCTGTATCAAGCAGATGTACGATCCAATCTTCGCCTTTGTCATTATGTATTTTCACATCGACGGTTTTTAGCTTCACGGTTAAAATACGTGAGTGATAGTTATAATTCAAGAAGTAATCTTTGATCATCTCGCCCTTATATCCCAGCGCGACGACAAATTCCTTATACCCGAAAGAGGCATAAATATTCATAATATGCCAAAGGATTGGCTTACCGCCTACTTCGACCATAGGTTTTGGCTTAAGCGTTGTTTCTTCTGAGAGGCGTGTCCCTAATCCGCCGGCGAGAATGGCTACTTTCATAAGAATAAATTCCCTTCAATAAAAGATAGCATGATTATACATGCACTTACAATCAGGACTGCCTTACAAATTTTCAAGCAAAACCCCATCAAAATTGATGGGGTTTTGCTTGAAAATCGCTTTATTGCCAGATAGTTTAATAAAGTTGAAGCGCAAAGCTATCGAAATATATTTAAGGAAAACATTCAATATGGAGATTTAAGCGTAAAACAGGCATTACAAATTTCATCCACAACGACATCAACCGCGTGCAATACTTCTGCGCTGACGATCTCGCCTACGTCATTGGACTTGGGTTGAATACCAATTAGCGCCACCATGCAATGAAGTTCCAGAGTCAGGTAACGCGCCAGCATGGATAACGGCAAACTGTGCGTGGATGCGCTCATGCCTTCAATGGACTGGATCGGCACCCAGCAAATGGCACCAGGGACATCACGCATTTCTGCCGCGTCGATCAATAAAATTATTTGGGGCGCAAAGCTGCGTAATTCACCGGTCACATTTTCGGGAGCATGACCAGCTTGAATGACGAGCAAGTGAGGTGTATCGGCGGCGCACTCGCGGTGCAGTAATGCACGCGCCACAAGCATGCCGGCCGCATCGTCATTGCGGAGATTGTTTCCGATGCCTACAATTGCAACTCGCGGCGGTTCGCCGGAATTACTTTTCAGTTGACTCAGCAGCTGGTGGAGCGAGGTTTGCCATGAGATGTTCGATATCTTCATCTTTTCCATAATAAATTGTAAACTCCTCTTTATTGAGTGAAGCATGTTCCCAGTCGGTATTAGACATGCCCATACATTTAAATCTGCAATTGATGGCGCATTGCCCACAATAGATACAACGATCCATGTGATATTTCAACACGAAGCGTTTGGCGGCACGATCAATGGTGACAAGTTCAATGGCTTTGGACGGGCAATCTTTAACACACAAACAGCAGCCCGTACAAGCGGCGGGGTTATATTGCAGATTGCCGCGGAATCTTTCCGGCGTAGGAGTTCTTTCCACTGGATAGAGTTGAGTGCTGTTCTTTTTGAAAAACGACTCAACAATATCCTTAAGCATGGTTCCAATTTTCATAATGCAAATCCTTTCCACAAGATCATGACCAGTAGTTGTGCCAAAACCAAGATCGCACCAAAGCGCCACCAAAGCCCAACAGTCTGGTCGATACGCAGGCGGGTTAATAAAACCTGGAACATGGACATTACCAAAAGCAAGGCCAGCGATTTGAATAAAAATGATGGGATGCCATTCAATCCGCCGAGATAAAAAGACGAGACCAGCGACAAGCCAATAATTAACTCAACAGACCTGCCTATTTTAAACATCGCCAGACCACGTCCGCTGTATTCGGTTAGCGCGCCGGCGACAATTTCGGTTTCTGCTTCGGGCGCATCGAAGGGCGGAAGTTCGAGCTTGCCCATCAAACCGATCAACGCAACTATAAAACCAACGGGCTGGGTAAGAATTAACCATTTACCTTGAGCAAATTCATTAATCGTGCTGATCTGCCAACTACCCGCGACGAGAGCCGGTCCAAGCATGGCCAATAGAAACGGTGCTTCATAGGCAAACAACTGCGTCAGCGTGCGTGTGGCTCCGATCAATGAGAAACGTCCGCTGGTGTTCCAGCCGGCGAGGCCGACACACATCGTCGGCAGGCTGAGCAGATAAATGGTGACGATCAAGTCACCGGGAAAACTATAAGCGGGGTTTAATCCCATTAAGGGAACATACAGAGCGGCGGTCAATGCGCCAGAGAGCGCGGCAATTGGCAAACCAAAGAATAGATATGGATTAACGATCGCAGGCTTGATCTGTTCCTTGGCAAAAAGTTTGAGCGCGTCTGCAAAGGGTTGGAACCAGCGCGGACCGACACGATTCTGAAAACGAGCCACCAGTTTACGGTCGATCCATTCGTAGAACATGCCGACCAGTACGAGCGTCAAGCCTGCGGGGAAAATCAAGAGCGTGAAAAGTGACGTGAATGTGTTCATCGTTTGTAATACTCAATTCCATACTCGCGCAGTCGACTCCATGACCAGGTCTCGCGGCTGTCAGGGCGGGCGACGGTGACAAGGCGATCATTGCACGAGAAGCACGGGTCCATGCCTGCGATCAACATCGGCACATCGGCCAATTGACGCCCGACGGCTTTCTCAAGCACAGAGACCCAATTGCACAGGCTGGGCGTGCGGATGTGAATTCGCGCGGGGGTTTCTCCGCCGTTGCTTTTTATAAAATAGAACAATTCGCCGCGCGGCGCTTCGATGCGTGAAACAGTTTCACCCGCAGGAATTTTGCGCGGCATACGAACGGTCAACGGACCTTCGGGAAGGTTATCCACAATGGTGCGCATGGTAAAACATGAGACCAGCAATTCCTTCAAGCGAACTTCACAACGGGCTTCAAGGTCGCCATTGGTTTCGGTTACCGCGCTGACCGGGAAGTGGAAGTAAGCACCGTAAGGAGCTTCAACACGCACGTCACGCACCAAGCCTGAGGCGCGCGCCGTCGGGCCAAGCAAACCAAACTTTACAGCTTCATCAAATGAGATCGTGCCGATACCGCGCGTCCGATTCAAGAACATCACATCGGTTGTGACCACTTCGAGATAATGACGAATGCGTGTTTCGAGATAGGTTAATCCTTCCTTGATGGCTTTGGCTTGTTCAGGACCAATATCACATTTGACTCCGCCCAATAAATTCGCAGAATAATTAACTCGATTGCCGGTGATCTGTTCCAACAGATTCATCACAGTTTCACGATCACGCCATGAGTACATGAATAACGTATCAAAGCCGGCTTCGTGAGCGGCAACTCCCAGCCAAAGCAAATGACTGTGCACACGCTCAAGTCCTGCCACCAATTCACGGATGGCTTGCGCGCGCGGCGGCGCTTCGACCTGCGCCAGTTTTTCCACGCCAAGGCTGTAGGCCATCGCGTGTGTGTGTGAACAAATTCCGCACACACGTTCGAAGAGATATAAATTTTGAATCCAGTTGCGGCTCTCGGCGGCTTTCTCAATGCCGCGATGAGCATAACCAAGCCGCATACGTGCGGCGGTGACAATTTCTCCATCCACTGTAAATTCAAAATGGCCGGGTTCTTTGAGCGCGGGATGCTGCGGGCCAATCGGAATTACAAACGTATTGCCGCCAACAACTCCCTGCTCGGGTAATTCGTCAGCATGGCGGCCAGCTACCGGCGCGGCTTGATCGAGCGTGAAATCCGCCCGCATTGGATAGACATCATCAGGCCAGTCATCGGGCAGAAAAAGCCGTTCGCTGATATTTAATCCACTAAATGTGAAGCCTAACATTTCCTGCATTTCACGTTCAAAAAAAGATGCGGGCGGAAGAATATCTGCGATGCTTGGCAGGCTGGCATTGGTATGCGGCAAACGAATGCGCAGGGATGTGATGGCGGGTCCGCTGCAAAAGTGATAGAGCGCTTCCAGTTGAGCAGAATCAGTTCCAAGGTCCAGACCGGTGATCGCGGAAAGATATCCCCAATGCGCTTCATGCAAGACGGTCACTGCCGCGCGCAGATCGTCACCAGTGATAACAACATCCACACGATTTGATTCAGGATGAATGGTTTCCTTATTCCACGGAGCGAGAAGCTGTTCGGCTTGCGCTAAAACTTGTTCGATGTTCATGCGGGAATCTCCTCGGTGATGACGGGTCTTTGCTGCTTGCGCGCCTGGCCGCCCTTCAAACTCGTGAGCAACTGAACGATGCCGTCAATGATGGCTTCGGGGCGCGGCGGGCAGCCAGGGATATACACATCGACTGGAATGACATCATCGACCGAGCCAACGCAGTTGTAGCAGCCTTCGAAGACGCCGCCCGAAATACTGCATGACCCAACCGAGATGACAAATTTGGGATCAGGCATTTGTTCATAGGTGCGGATTAAACGCTCCCTTGCCTGACGGGTAACGGGTCCGGTTACGATCAGCACATCAGCATGACGGGGGCTGCCCTGCAATTTGATGCCGAAGCGTTCGACATCGTAACGCGGTGTCAGCGTGGCGAGAATTTCAATGTCGCAGCCGTTGCATGAGCCGCTGTTGAAATGCACCGCCCAAATGGAATTCATCCGCGCCCAGGTGCGGACTTGATTGATGACCTTTGTCCAAAGTTGATCGTTATTTGTGTTCATGTTTCACCATTATTATCCGAGGATCAAAGCGACCAGTGCCAATATGAGTCCGAGCAAATAAACAACCGTGACCGATGAAAGGTCACTGCTGCCGACCATAATTACACCGAGATGTAATACCGCAAAAAATAACGCGATCACAAAAAACTGACGATAGCCCGGCGCGGCGGGAATTGGGTCGTAATCTTCTCCGCTGGCATAGGGTTCTGATTTGAATTGAGACTTGCGTCCTTTGGCTGCGAATAATCGTCCGAGGCCAGAAACGGCAGAGACGGCTAATCCGTAAACGAGGAACGCGATCAAGGGGGTTAGGAGAAAGTTTGTCATAGGGTTATTTTCCAAACATCGTCATCAAAGTTTGCGCGGCGGGGATGGTGACCCAATCCATTAATTGCGGCACAAAACCCAACACGATGACAGCAGCCATCATGAGTATGAGCGGCAACACAATCGCAAGCGATAATTGTTTGCCCGCCAACACTTGCACAGAGGGCGCTTTGCGATACATCATATTCACGAGCGGCGCATAATATGCAAGCGAGAGTACGCTATTGAGCGCCATGAAAATCATCAACGCAATGATCCAGTTATCGTGAGTTTTAAAGCCAGCCACAAAAATTTGCCACTTAGACATAAAGCCAGCTAATGGCGGCAGTCCGCCAAGACCTAAAACGGCGATACTTAATGCAAGCGCAACCAGCGGATATTTCTGCGCGGTGCCAGCCAGATCGTTGATCGTCAGCGAAGCGTGAGAATTATTCTGCAGGAACAAGCCATAGATCAACGCGCCGACAGACAAAAACGCGAGTCCTTTCATTAGTGTGTGATTGAAGAGATGAAAGAATGCGCCTTGCGCGCCAAGTTCCACGCCAGAATAAAGCGCAATGCCGAGGCCTAAAAGAATATAGCCAATGTGACTCAAACTCGAATAAGCCAGCATACGTTTGACCATCGTTTGGCGCAAAGCCAATAAATTTCCATATAAAATATTTAACGCACCAAAAGCCATGAACAGGAGTCCCCACGAAAGCGAAAAGCCCGGCAGCACCGAAAGCGCGCGCAGCATGGCAACCAACCCCACTTCGATGACTACACCTGAAAGCATGGCGCTGATTCCGCTGGGTGCTTGTGAATGCGCGTCGGGCAGCCAGGTGTGCAATGGGACAATTGCAACTTTGACTCCAAAACCGATGATGAATAGCGCGCCCGCGCCAAGCAAGGCAAAGCGGTTCATATCCGCCCCGTTGACTGCTTCGCGAATCCCGGGCAGATCCAACGTCCCGGCATTTGCAAGAACCAGAGCAATGCCCATCAAGACCATCACAGAACCAATTGCGCTTTGCACAAGATATTTCATACCCGCTTCCAACGAAGCAGCTTGTTCACGATAAAAGGCGACCAATAGATATGAGGAGATCGCCATGCCTTCAAACCAAACCCACAAGTTGAATAAGTCACCGGCGCAGGCGAGACCGATCATCAAACCGATCATAGCCAGCAGCATGGCGTAATATTTTTCTTCGCCCACTTCGCCAGCCATGTATGGACCAGAGAACAGGATGACCAAAGTACCGAGTGTCAGGATCATCGCGGCGGCCAGCAGACTGATCCCGTCCACGCGCAGCCAGATGGCTTCAATATTGAATTCCTGTACATTGCCAGCGAGGAAAGTTTGCACAGACAGCACAAAGGGAATCCACGCGAGCAGGATGGCGAGCAGAGCCAGTCCGCGCACGAGGAAGGAACGGCGATGTAAGATTGTTTCGTGTGTGCCAAGGCGGCCGGACAAATATACAAGCGGAGAGGAAACCAGCGGAATTACGATCATGCCGATGAAGGTCAGGAGTGTCATTTACGCACCGCCCCACAACAGCACTGCCAGCACAATAAATAATGCGCCGATAATGCCAAGGATATTCCAGTTCAATTCGCCAGTTTGTGTGGCGCGTAAACTTTCAGCAAACTTACTGACCGTATTCACAACAAAGTGATTCACTGATTCAAACCCGAAAGATGAATCGGTAAGTGAGTTGAGCCAGCCAGGACTTTCTGTCAGCGCAAACTTTCGGCCTACAGTGAAGAATAATGCCAGACCAAGAATTACCACCAGTAAAGCGAACCAGGTAGCGGGTGCAGAGCTGATCGATGACCATCTCCAGGGTGGATTCTTCTTTGATGGCATGAAAAGGCATGGACGTAGATAACAGCTTATTTAATCCGCCAAAAAATAGCCATGTTGTAAATGAACCAATGGATAAGATGGCGAGTGAAATTTTCATCGCCGTGCCGGTTTCGTGAACGTGTAATTCTTCGCGTTGTGTGCCGAAGAAGACCAGCCATGTCATGCGGAAAGTATAGAAGGCTGTGAGACCCGCGCCGATGAGCATGAGGACATAGGCCCAGCGCGGAGAATGTTCGAGGCCGACTTCAAGAATGAGCTCCTTGCTCCAGAAGCCGTTGAAGATGGGAAGTCCCATCAGGGCGAGTGCGCCGATGATAAAGACATTGCGGGCGAATGGCATTTTTGCGCTGAGGCCGCCCATGCGGCGCATATCGCGTGTGCCAACGGCGTGAATGACCGAACCCGCAGTGAGAAAAAGCAACGCTTTGAAAACTGCATGACTCAGCAAATGAAATTGACTCGCCAGCACACCGCCCGCGCCGATTGCATAAACCATGTAGCCCAATTGACTGACAGTTGAATAAGCCAGCGCGCGTTTTAGATCGGTAGCGGTCAACGCCATGACGGCCGTGATCAATGCTGAAGTAACACCAACCAAGATGACAGCGGTCTTCCAATTTGGAACAGACTCAAACGCGGGATAAAAACGCGCCAGTAAATAAATACCGGCATTGACCATCGTCGCGGCGTGAATCAGTGCGCTGATCGGAGTCGGCGCCTCCATCGCGTCTGGCAACCAGGTGTGAAATGGGAATTGCGCCGATTTCGCAGCGGCGGCGATTAGAAAACTAAAAGCCATGAAAGATAGTGCAGCCACTGGAATTGCACCTGCATTTGCAAGCACATCTGAAATTTGAAAACTTCCAAGATTTGCATAAGCGATCAACGTGCCGGCTAATAACCCCACGCCGCCGACTTGAGTAATGATGAGCGCCTTGATACCGCCCGCTACCGCTTTGGGATCGTCGTTGTAGAAGGAAATTAATCCATACGAACAAAGCGCCGTGATCTCCCAAAAGAAAAATGTGAATAATAAATTCCCACTTAAGACCAGGCCAGCCATCGCGCCGATGAAGAACAAGACCATAAAGTAATAGCGCCCAAGTTGGGCTTCGCCACGCATGTAATCGACTGAGAACAAAACCGCCAGCGAACCGATAACAGTTGCAATGACGGTCAAGGTCACTGACAATCCGTCAGGGACGAAGGTCAGGTTGCCGAAGACAGGAGCAAGTGTCAGATTAAGCGCGGGGCGTGAATCTACATACGCCAAAAGAATCAGGGCAGCGATTCCAGATAGCAGACTAAAAATCACAGCCAATATATGTTGGGCTTTTGCGCGCTTGTCGCCAATTGCCCAAACCACGAGCGCACCCAACCAGGGAATTCCGATGATGAGAAGGATTAAGTTGCCAGCCATATCAACCTTTTAGTGTGGAAATCTTCGGCACGTCCAAAGTACCAAAGCGACGACGCACTTGCACAGCCAGCGCCAAACCAACAACGGCCACGATTGTATCGGCCACGATAACGGTCGCGGCGGTGGATTGTCCCAACCCTAAATTGCCGCTGACTTTTCCCGCAAAGACCAAGGCCAGCACCACGGCTTTGATCAAAATCTGCAACATCATCACGGTCTTGATTAAGTTGCGCGTGATGAGCAATCCATAAAAACCGACGCCGAGCAAACCAGCGATTCCAAACAGAATAATATCGAGCGGAGAAAAGTTCATGCATGCACCTCTTCGCTATGGCCAGGCGTTCGTTCAGATAACAACCCCAAAACACCCATCACACCTGAGAAAATCAAAACAATTTGTATCCACACATCCAACACACGGCTTTGCCAGAGAACACTGGCGAGGTCCACATCACCCGTCACCAGTGTGACTTGAATCGCGGGGTACACCATCCAGCCCAATAAGATCGTCACCGTGGCGACGAGTCCCATGGCGAGCGGTTTCGGAATTACAGAACTTGGGTCAAGCGCGTCTTCGCCCACCACGCTCAAGGCGTAGACCATCAACACCGTCACCAGCCCCGCACCCACCGAGAGCTCCATCACTGCCACCTGAGTAGCACCCAACATAAAGATGACCACTGAAGTCAACGCGCTGATACAAGCCAAATATAAAGTTGACGAAAGAATTCGTTTGGATACAGTAGCTCGATACGCGCAAAACATCGCCCCCGCGAGAAGTAGAAAATACTCAACACTTTCCATTTGTATAATCTCCAACTTAAATTCAGTATGGGCGTTTACAGCTCATACCTCTCACCTCCATTAAGTTAAGTTAACCATGCTCAATTGTGAAATATACCACAAATTATCGTTTTATCCGCCTTTTAACTACGGATTGGAAGATTCGACGACGCCATATCAGTCAGCCCGCCATCAAAGTTTTATCTCATCCCTATTTATTTACCGCCCCGTTTCAATGCGGACCTCGAACCTGCTTCTGTTTCCTTCAACATTCCCTGCTTTTCAAACATTACTGTCATACAATTTGACAACTCACCTAATATTTGCTAACATGGCAATAACAAACACAAAAAATATTCGGGTAAGATATTCGGACTTCACACTTTCTAAACGCTATGAAAATAATTTACATTGCACATGTACACGGCGGGGTCTCTAACCACCGCCTCTTCCCAGAGACAAAACGGCTGACTGCCGTAAACGGTGGGCTTGACCCCGCAAAATCAAAAGTCGCTTTTTAGCGGCTTGCGAATTGCCCCCACCGTTTGCGAACTGAGATTTTTTCTTAGTATGCAGACAGCCGTTTTTTTATTTTAATATTGGCACTTAGCCGAATCCAAAGGAGAACAACATGAAAATCGCAAATAACGTAACAGATCTAATTGGCAACACTCCCCTTGTAAGACTCAACCGTGTGACTGAGGAGCAAAAGCCGAAGTGGTAGCCAAGCTGGAATTTTACAATCCGGCTCATTCGGTGAAAGACCGCATTGGTGCCGCCATGATCGACGCAGGCGAAAAAGCTGGTTTGATCACGAAGGATACAACCATCGTGGAGCCCACCAGCGGAAATACCGGCATTGCTCTGGCAATGGTCGCCGCCGCCCGTGGATATAAGATCATCCTGACCATGCCTGAAACCATGAGCAAGGGAACGCCGCATGT
>NZ_JADJUO010000027.1:0-45048 GCF_016717045.1 Candidatus Villigracilis proximus
AGCGGATGATTGAGGATGTTGAAAGAAGAGATCAAGCGGCTCGAAAAAGAACTGACCGCTTCATGAAAGAACATGAAGACTGGCAAGAACAGGAAGATATTCTGAGCAGCGCCAAAGGGGGGAGGGTGACGGCAACGACCTTGTTGGCAGAGTTGCCAGAGTTGGGGAAACTGGATCGGAAGAAGATCGCAGCCTTGGTGGGCTTGGCGCCGATGAATTCGGACAGTGGAAAGAAACGTGGCTATCGCAAAACGAAGGTGGACGGATGGAGGTGCGGAACGTGCTGCGATGTCGACTTTGGTGGCGACAAGATTCAATCCGTTGATCAAGGCACAGTATCAAGAATTGCAGAGGCGAGGGAAGGTGAAGAAGGTGGCGCTCACCGCATGCATGCGGAAATTCCTAACGATCTTGAATGCGATGATGCGAGATCAGCAGCCTTTCCGATACACCGTTGCGCCTTGATCCACGATCAACTCCCCTAAAAATCAAACAACTGCCTTGACATTCAAGACAGTTGCTGCACGCTTTGTTAGGCTTCTTTACCGTCTTTCCCAAGTTCTTTTTGATTGCACTCGTTTTATAACTTCAAGCAATTTATTTAATCCTTCCGAGTATGAAGGGAAATAAATCCCAATGATAGCGTTGCAGTCGGTAATCAACGGGACAATCATCTACTCGAACAGGAATAATAAACACCATATTTCCTTCTGGTCTTTCATCCAACACATCTAGCGCGACTTTCAATTCTTTTGAGTAAAACCTTCTTTTTCATAGATTTGGATGAAATTATAGCTCAGAAAAAAGTGCTTTCTCTGATTGCCTTCTGCATGTCCAGTCGCCATTCTTGACCAGGCATAAGGTCTTGTTTATCAAACCAAAGTTCAACACCTTCTCTTTTAAATCGTCATATAACTTTTGAGCAATCTCGCTATCTTCGCGAGCGTAACTGATAAATACTTTGTTCTTGTCCATAATTATCTATCCTTTGGAACAAAAAAATGTTCGGCGGGTAACTCTTTCTCAACCTGCGCTTTACACTTATTTTCCAATTTAGATTCAAGTTTTGCTTCTGGCGATTTCTTTGATAACTCGCCTTGCCTTGCTACCGCTTCGACTAATTTTGTTTTATGAGGAGCGCCGTACCTTTTGCTCTGCTTTATCTGAACAACAATTATTTTCAAGTCGCTTTCCAAACCCCTGTATCCTGTTAAAACTTCTTCATATTGTTGGACTTTTTCTGTTAATTTGATTACAGGCTTTATGATGGCGAGAACGGCAGATATAACTAAGACATATTTCCAAATTTCTTGTCCAAGTGTAGTGTTCCAAAGCCACAAAACAGCGACGGCTGAAGATGAAGTAGTGATAGCAAGGATAATTTCGATAAATGAATTCAACCCCTTAAACCAGTTGAGTTTTTCGGAATAATATAAAACCGAAAACCGAGACTCTCTGTAGAGGTCATAAACGTCCCAAACAGGATGATTTATATCTCGTGAAGATTCGCTCATAACTTTATTTCTCAATCATAACTCAAATATGCAAGGAAGAAGCCTAACGGTTTGCGTTACCTGCGCTGGGGCGGGGCGGCGAAGCCGTCCAACTGGGAAAATGATAAGGCGTGTGAAACTGCTTGAGATGTGCGCAGAATCCCCAGCGTCAGGTAGTATCATAAAAAGGGACACGGCAGATCGATGTCAGGTAGGTCGTAGCAGACCGTCGTGCAGCAAGATCGCCGTGTCCGTTCGTCAGGTGAGCCCGAACAGTTGCAAGGTCTTGAAGACCGAATACTAGCGTGGGCTCAACTCCTATTATACAAAGCGGAGGCAGGAATGACAACTAGTAGCAGAAAGTTCGTAGGGATCGATGTAGCAAAGGACAAGTTGGACATCGCAGTGCTGGGGAGACAAAAAGCCAGCCAAGTGGGGAATGATGAAAAAGGCATCACACCCATTCTAAGAAAATGCAAGTGCTGAAGCCAATCCTGATCGTAGGGAAGCGACTTTGAAGGAAGAGATCAAGCGTCTCGAAAAAGACTTGGACGGCTTCATGAAAGAACACGAAGACTGGCAAGAACAGGAAGATATTCTGCGCAGCGCCAAAGGAGTGGGGCGGGTGACGGCAACGACCTTGTTGGCAGAGTTGCCAGAGTTGGGGAAACTGGATCGGAAGAAGATCGCAGCCTTGGTGGGCTTGGCGCCAATGAACGCGGACAGTGGGAAAAAGCGTGGCTATCGCAAGACGAAAGGTGGACGGATGGAGGTGCGGAACGTGCTGTATATGTCGACTTTGGTGGCGACGAGATTCAATCCGTTGATCAAGGCACAGTATCAAGAATTGCAAAGACGAGGAAGGTGAAGAAGGTGGCGTTAACGGCGTGCATGCGGAAGTTCCTAACCATCTTGAACGCGATGATACGAGATCAGCAGCCTTTCCGATACACCGTTGCGCCTTGATCCACGATCAACTCCCCTAAAAATCAAACAACTGCCTTGACATTCAAGACAGTTGCTGCACGCTTTGTTGGGCGGTGTTTGCTTTAAGGCTTGCTAACTGCACCATACACAAATAATAACGTAAGAAAGAGACAAAGTGTGCCTAAAATAAGTACCAAGTTGAAATCCATCTTGCTGTATCTGAGTATTTCAACAACTGTAACCCAGCATTAACCATAAATATTCCGAAGATGCTATAAAGAACTACGCTTGATAAAATAAAACCGATATTAGAAATCCCGTACTTTAGAGTGTAAAGATTAATCGCTGAGACTATAACGGTAATAGCAATCAGTGAATATTTTATAAGTGTTTTGGTGTTTTTCGCAAAACCGCTTGAAATCTTTGGCATTTGAAAATCCATTTCCATCCATACAATCATTACAAATAAAACCATGCCAACTATCATTAGAGATGACTTTGAAAGAGATAAATCTTCCGAAAATTTGTTTCCAACAAGATTCCATAGAAATAGAACCATTGTGGAAACAATTACTTTCAATAAAGATAGGCTTGATGTTTTCTTCATAATATCCTATGTTGGAATACACAAAATGTGGCAATTCCCAAGTTGCTGTCTATCTCCCAATAAATAACTGAGTTCTTTCTGCACAATGTTGCTCAACCAACCGCCCAACGGTTTGCGTTACCCGCGCTGGGGCGGGCGGCGGAACGCCGTCCGACTGGAAAAATGCTAAGGCGTAGAAAAGGCTTGGAATCGCGCCAGAATCCCCAGCGTCGGGTGCACGCTTTGTTGGGTTGCGGTTGCGGTAGGAGGACTATTTATTGAGAAACTTCCAAATCCATCCGATATTTCTCAAGCATACCTTTATCAAAACGAAATGGATTCATATTAATAATTATACCGCCACCGCCTTTATATATTCGGAGCATAATATCTGTATTTCCTTTCTCCATTATAGGTAAAAGGCGTTCTGGCTGGCGAAAATAACCACCTACGAGCAATGAACTTTCAGCAGGTATTGTGATGAATTCTTGTTTCTCACTACCAGCAGGAATCAAATCCATTACACCTGTTGCAGTAGTAGTTCCAAGTGTTACTCGTGCTCCTTCTAATAGTTCAAATTCTACCGTCGCGTCTAATACGACATCTTCTTTTGACGAATTAACTAAATTGATTACTAACGGCGGAATTATCGATGGTTCTAACGCAAATCTAAAAAATAAGAACCAAATATACACAAAAGTCACAAGCGAAACCAAATAGCCCAGCCCACTTTTTTTGATTATCGCTAAATTTTGACACTAAATGCTGGGGGCTAACTATTGCTGGGCGTTTGGCACGAAATACATAAACAACAAGACCAGATAATGCTATGTACAAAGTACCTGCTATAACCTTATAGATGTTGCTAGAAGCCTCAAAACTTATTGAGCCAGAAATCTTTCCATAAACAAATAATATGACCGAAGTCACAATGCCACCCAATCCATTGATTAGTATGTCTCTAAAAACTTGCTTCTTTTTTTCCATATGTGACTTTCTTTCATAGCAGCCCAACGGTTTGCGTTACCCGCGCTGGGGCGGGCGGCGGAACGCCGTCCGACTGGTAAAATGCTGAGGCGTAGAAAAATGCTTGAATCGCGCCAGACCCCAGCGTCGGGTGCACGCTTTGTTAGCCACCTGCTCGTTTAACGAGACTCGTTTTGAAACGCTTGATACGATTTTGAATATCAGTGACAACGCCATTAATTTCTGCAAAATCGGTTTCGTTCACGTATTTGGACAACTCACTTAACAATGGTTTCATATCGGGTTGATAATAATGAAGCAATGTAGCAATATCGTTTTCGTAAATTCCAACTCTTGCGAAGTTGCCTTGCCGATACATAGAAGGCAAAGCGTATAGTTTCAATAATAATAAACCTTCAACTGTTGCCAAGGGGATGTTGCGGTCAAGAAATCTTTGTACTTTTGAATACTCACTGTGAACTTTCTTGAACAACGGATTCTGAGTGAGCAAGACATCAATTTCTAGTTCGTTGTATTTTGCTCGAACAAAATACATATCTTGACTGGAAACTTTGAGTTCGGGTACTTTTCCAGCGATGCAACAGCCATAAGTAAATCTAAATCTTGGGTTTTTCTTCCTTCGACATAATGAAGAATGGCAATTCCCCCGACCAGAACATAATCGATCTTTCTTTCTTCTAAAACAGCAAAAAAATCTTGAACAGACTGGATTAAAGAATCAGAATTCATTGTGCCACCTAGCCAGTTTTTGACGTTGAAAACAACGGCATTGCGAATAACATCACCGATTTGAACGCTACTCTGAATAGTCATTGTAAATATCCTGTGGCAAGTGTAGCATAAAACTGACGCTGTTTTGCAAGGAGGTGGCTAACGGTTTGCGTTACCTGCGCTGGGGCAGGGACGGCGAAGCCGTCCAGCCAGAAAAATGATAAGGCGTGGAAAACTGCTTGGGATGTGCGCAGAATCCCCAGCGTCAGGTGCACGCTTTGTTAGGCGTTTTAAGCCTTAAAACTTCATGGTTTTTTATCAGGACGCTTTGATTGTAAGCGTTCTTTTAATTCACGGGTCAAGGATACGACTCTTTTTGTCATTTCAGGTTTAATTGTTTCTTTATAATTCATATGACCGTGGACAATTTCATTGCGAGTTTTTCGGATTTGATTTATCTCGTCAAGCTCGATTCTTGATATATAACCTTCCTTTGAAAGACTTTCGGCTATTTGAAATGGTGGGATTTCTCTTCCACCTTTATAAGGTAATGCCACACTAAGGGTTTCTGCGGCTTCAGATATAGTTTTTTCAAAATCTACCCATGCTTTCATGAACTCGCCAAGCACAACAGTTTCATTGGTTTCTGGTTCAACTAATCTAAGCCCAAACAGGTTTTCAAAAAGTACATTTGCCAATTCTGCGTAAACTTCGACTTTGTTACGCTCAACAGTCAATCCATTTCCTTGATGATATAACTGATTTCGCAAGCGGTGATACCACTCAATTTCGCCTAAATCAATTCCACCAAGTTTTGTGTTTGCATGTTTTTCAAGTGCGTCGAGCAATTTTGTAAAATTCTCTGCAAACTCTTGATAATCACTTCTTGATATATTGAGCCCCGTGACTCGTTTCGGCAAACCAAGATAAGTTTTAATCATCAATTCAACGGCATTATCAATGCTTATCATCGCTAGACGTCGATTTGAGTCTGTGTCTTTCTTTAGCAAATCTAAACCGTGCTTCAGAATTTCTGCCGAACCAGATGCCCAGGGTGGTTGTGTCATTGTTTATCCATGAAAGAATACAAATTGTTGCAAAGGGAACGCCTAACGGTTTGCGTTACCTGCGCTGGGGCGGGGACGGCGAAGCCGTCCAACCAGAAAAAGGCTAAGGCGTGGGAAACTGTTTGAGATTTGCGCAGAATCCCCAGCGTCAGGTGCACGCTTTGTTGGCTTGCCTTTATGCCACGACTACTCTCTTTTTACCTTAACTTCACCAATCATTTCAAGATATACAGGCAAGTTATCAAAAGGAATATTTCTTCCTGTTTCTCGATGTACTTTTTCTGCATACCGAATTAAATTTTCACTTGCTTCATCTACTACCACTACAATAATAGTGGCTGAATATGCGGGCAAGTTTTTACCTTTCCATAAACCTACTTCAGCCTTCCAGCGCCCATTACTAAAATCAGGAACAGGTGATTGATACCAATAACGAATTGGATTCGGTGTCTTTGTTAAAAGTCGAAGTGTTTTTCCAGATTCAGGTTTAACTTCATACTCGCCAGAAACTTCGATAAACATATCTTCTTGCTCACTGTAAAAAGATTGCTCTTGCGCTGGCTTATCAATAGAAATGCCATACGAATTCTTGCCATTTCTTATTTTGCTGGTTTTATTGGAATTTTTGGAAGCCGTGTTATTTATGGGCTTTTCACCAAGTTTTAGCGGATAAAACGAAATTTCACGACCTTCCCGAAAAGCGGCTACGAAAAATGCAATCACAATAATAACAATAACGACAACTACGATAATTAAAATTATTGCGAATATTGACCCGCTTGACAACCATTGGAAAAAATCAGCCATAAATATTCCTTTTGCTTTTACTCACAATTTTTTCAACGTAATTACGGACTGGCAAGCCAACGGTTTGCGTTACCCGCGCTGGGGCGGGCGGCGGAACGCCGTCCGACTGGAAAAATGCTGAGGCGTAGAAAAATGCTTGGAATCGCGCCAGAATCCCCAGCGTCGGGTGCACGCTTTGTTAGGCCCGTTCTTGATTTGCAAGACTCATTTATAACAAAACAGGCGATAAGTGATTGCAGATGCACGCACCACTCCTGAAAAAGCCCGTGAACCACCGACACCATTAGAGCCTGTTGAGTCGCTAAAATAAGCGTCGGGTGGTGCGTCAATACATCCACCATCAGGCACAGTCAATTCGACTTCTTGATTACTGCGATAAACGAATCCATCAATAACGCCGCCACAATTCTCGTGAATAACATCAAAATGCTGTTTACAGAAATACCAAATTTATTAGCAATTCCTTCTGCTGATTGCGGAAAATTTTTGTTTTATTGATTCACATCTTGATGTTGGCTGAGTATCTGGTTGTTGAAATGGTGTGCTTGCAGAATCATTATTTCCTGTGTTACTCCCATCGCATATTACGTTGTAACTTTTATCTATTTTAGGAACACTTAACACATAGGTGTATGGCACTTCGTAGACTTTTCCATCTGACGAATATTGAACAATTGAGTTAAAGTTTGCTCTTCCCAGACAATCCGTAAACAACGTGCGTTCCTGCCGCTGACATTACGATTGTATCTAATCGTGAGTTTGCAGATTCAAATGTTTGTTGATAAGCCTGTTCAACTTGAATTTCTAATTTCAACTTTGCCGTTTCTGGAACTGCAACCCCTCCCACCGCCTGTTACTGAGGCTTTAGTACCAACAGAAGCACTTTTGCTGACAGATGCAAATGTTCCAAAGATTGCGCCAATTTGTCAGAGCCACCGCAATTTGGCAGGGGAAATTGTTCAACTTTGGATGTAGTCTTTATTGGTTCAGCAACTTGAACACGAATATCTTGAATATCGCCGTTATCACCGTTTGAAGAAGAAAAATTTGGCTGGCAGGAAATTAAAACAACCGCTGAAATGATTATTGCTAATATTGTATGACGTTGTTTTCTCATTTCGTTTCCTATGTTTGTAGAGTCGCTATGATTTACAGGGACGGGCTAACGGTTTGCGTTACCTGCGTGTGGGCGGGCGGAAAATGCTTGAAAGCAGGAAAAACTCGAAGCCAGAAAATGCCTGAAAATGCCGCAGAATCCCACACGTCAGGTGCACGCTTTGTTAGGCAGTTTTGACATTAAGGAAAATTCCATTTAAAGAAGTGGTATATTACCTGTTCTATTTCGACTGCTCTCCAAATAAACTATTCTCATAAGGTTTATATATGCTTATCCTTCTTATTGTACTCGCATTATTTTATGCCTTCTTGAACGGGTATCGTGATTCGTCAAGTATTTTATCTGGTGTGATTGCTTCCCGTGCCATGAATCCACGAATTGCCCTCTATCTTATTGGAGTGGCGGATTTAATTGCGCCATTCTTGTTCCGGGTTCGCGGTAGCACGATCCATTGCCCACTGCGATTGATACATCTGCGGTTGAGTTAAGTACCATCACATTAGGCATGGCTTCAGCGGTAATTTGGAGTTTATTTTCTTGGTGGCAAGGTATTCCTTCGTCTTCAACCCATGCAATGATTGGCGGTTTACTCTGCGGGCGCTGATTACGCATGGTACAAAAGCCATCTTAACTAGTGGCTTGCCAAATATCATCTTGCCCCTTCTTTTGGCTCCCGTCATTGCATTCATCATAGGCTTATTGCTCATGAAATTCTTTTATATTATTTTTTTATTTTGCCACACCTAAAATAAACGTCTTCTTCCAACGTTCCAAGTTGCTATTTATGATTTTGCTCGCATTGGCGAATAGTTCAAATGACGCACAAAATCAATGGGGGCAATAGCATTAGGTTTGGTTTTGGCGGGACGGATGACTTCTTTCGCTGTCCCAAGTTGGGTGACACTCGTGTGCAGTAGCCTTAGCGTTAGGTGGTTCAATAGGTGATTGGCGACAAATACGGAATCTGGGAGGACGAATATATCGGATAAAACCAATGAACGCACTTGATCTCGCAAATTACTTCAATTGTGCTAATTTCTATAGCGTCTATTTTAGGAATACCTGTGAGTACACCGCATGTTATTAGTTCGGCAATTGTAGGCTCAGGGGGCTGAGAGAATTAATAAAATCCGCTGGAGTGTAGTGGGTGAGATGGTGACTACTTGGTTAGTTACTATTCCAGTTACGGGCATATTTTCATGTTTGATTTACTTTGTTGTCATAGAGTTCTTGAAAATCTTCGCTATCTTTTAGTAGGCAAAATACTTTTTTGCTTGTCTAGGCAGTAGCCCATCTCGGTAAACTGCCTAACGGTTTGCGTTACCTGCGTTAGCGGGGACGGCGAAGCCGTCCAGCCAGAAAATGCTAAGGCGTAGGAAACTGCTTGAGATTTGCGCAGAATCCCCAGCGTCAGGTGCACGCTTTGTTAGCCCGTTTTTATGTTTGGAAGTAGTGCCTACTTGGCAATTTGCGATTACCATTCTTGGTTTACCCAATAGAGACTATTGGTGATTTCATCAATTTTGTCCTCTAATCTACACAGTTGATGTTGAGTGTCGTCGTAGTAATCACTGCAATTATGCATTCCGTAATGCCAAATGCTTTTAGTTTGCCCTTTCAAAGTGATTGTTAACCTAACTGATGGAAAGTCAATAGCTGGCTCTAAATATTGGTCATCTAGCAAAAAGAAATTTGTATCCTCAATCGCTGTGACAATCTCTTGAATTTGTTCTGTGGTCAGTGTTGTACTTTGTTTATCGTCAACTCCTATCCCTTCAAAGTCAACAGTTCCATCTGCATGAACCTCTAACTTGTATTGAGGTCCAACCCCGAAACCTGATATGCGGGTCATTGATATAAGGAGGTCAGGATATACGGGCGTGTTCCGATCATCGAAGCTTGTTGAACATGCTACCAAGACTATGCAAGTGCTTAGCAAGAAAAATGTACTAAGTTTCATTCCATTTATCCTTCCCAAGGAAACGGGCTAACGGTTTGCGTTACCTGCGCTGGGGTGGGGACGGCGAAGCCGTCCAACCAGAAAAATGACAAGGCGTAGGAAACTGCTTGAGATTGCCACAGAATCCCCAGCGTCAGGTGCACGCTTTGTTAGACCCCGTTCTATTTTTCAGATAACCAATTGGATAGATTCTTCTTGACACGGTTTAAGCGTTCGCTTGAAATTTCACCAATTGCGCCAAGAAGAATTTCGCCCGACACAACCGCTAAACGCCCAACCCGAATTACGCTTGTAACTTTTAACCCGCTTTGTTTGAAATCTTTAGAACTGTCTTCAATAACTTCATCAAACCCCGCAATATATTGGCGCGTTTGCGAAGAAATCATGAATTAACCAATCATCATACTCGCCAGGTAATTTTCCCAATAAAAGAGCAGGGCGTAATTTGCCTTCTTCAAGGTCAGTTTGAGGAAATCGAAAGACAACAACCTGCCCTGATTTTTTCATGCAAAACTCACCCGAATATCTGAAATGCTATATAAAGCAGATTCATCTTCCATATCCCGCATTGCTGATGATAATGATAAAGAAGCCCAATCCTGTTTTTCTTGTTGTTCAGCCTTCACAAGTAAATACTGAACAAAATCGAACAATTCTTCCTGAAATGAATACGGAAGTTTCTGCGCGTATCGTTGGATTTTCTCGTCAAGTGTCATGGCTTTTTACTCCATTATTCGTTAAAAGCGGATTGCCTGAATTTATTTTACACCAATAACAGACAGGTTTTGAAACTTAGTTTTGCAAAGAAGGGGTCTAACGGTTTGCGTTACCTGCGTGTGGGCGGGGCGGATTCTGGCTTGGGAGCAGGAAAAACTCGAAGCCAGAAAAATGCTCGAAAATGCCGCAGAATCCCACACGTCAGGTGCACGCTTTGTTGGCACGCTGTTAATGTATTAGAGATTTTGATTGTAGATTTCTAAAGTTTTTAGAAGTTGTTCAGTAGCGCCAGCACTTTTAAGCACTCTGCTTGTCATTAACGTTTATCCCAGATTGTTGAAAATATACTAACCGCTTTTTCAAAAGCGGCAATAGATGCCTCTCTATTTAATAGCGTCTTAATAATTGGGTCGCAATATAACTCAGTATTTTTTTCACTATTTAACATGTTTGGATTAAAGCCGCGAGGATATGATGGATTCGCCGTTTTTCCAAATAGCATAATTAAGAACCATTTTGCTTTTCTGTAGTTGGTGTCAATTTCTTTTGTTCGGAATAAAGAATCTAGCCTGTAATATGCCAGCCCTGCCGCGTAATAGGGTAAATATTTGTGAGATGGATGAAAGATTGTTGGCTTTTCACCTTCTACATTTTGTTTCAGAACTAACCCAAAATAGGCGGTGACTCTATGAGGAATATCAACAATCATTGAACCAAACGCTTTGATTTGATTTTGGACAGTAATTACTCTAGATTTAGGCACCGAGTTGTCAGTGTGGTATTGCTTTGTCCGACGCTCGTAATAAATACGCCCATCTCCTTGAATTGTATTGTAGAAATGCTCCAAGTTTTTTTGAAAATCTTTCATTGCTTGAAGTTGTTCACGCTTAATTGCTGTTTGGCTATTCGTTGCAATAGTAATTCTGCTTTAACTTCATCATTATTGGTAACTATCAGTCTTACGGGAATTCGCAAATCTTGCAATTCGAGTTTGGATGTATGTTGAGATAAAACATTGCTGGTTTGGCACCCATTTACGATTTGATAATCAATGAGGGTAAATTTATTTCCAGATGCTTTTAAGTCGTTTGCGACTATTGTCACACCGTTATTCAAAACTGTAAAAAGTTCAGGAATATCACCAATCAAGGTTGTTTCAATGGTTTTGTTAATTGGGTTATTTAGTCCTTGAAAATCTCGGACGTTATCATCAAATATGTTGAGAAGATTTCCTTTGTCGTCAAAAAGAAGTTTTTTGAATTCGGATAAAGGAACCAGTCCGTAATATGCTTCACTGATTTGTGGTAACTCAGGCAACGTAACTTTTTCATTGAAAGTAAAAGTTGATGAGGTTGAATTCTTTGTGTCACGATAATATTTTGCAATCGCATTTGCGTCCATTGGAGAAAAAGAGATTTGCGAAAACAAATTTGTTTGAACTAAATCAGCCTTTGCTGTTTCGATGACCGCTAGATTGTTTTGGTCATTTCCCCATGTACCTGTTGTAACATAATATAAACTGCATTGAGGGTTTTCTAAAGTGCCTGGCTTGTTTGAATATGTAATCTGCTTAAATCGCAAAAGATTGTATTTCTTCACTGCGAACTAGACGCGGATTCTCTGAAAAGAAATCTTTAACTCCAAAAGCAAAATTGTTCATTTCGCTGCTGTCAAATCTGCCTGAGTTTTTTACTTGAATAAATATAAATCTGACATCAAGTGTGCCGTTACTTTCGAGCATTTCATCAATTTCTTCGATATTTTCCACCATCAAACCGTTAACAATGATGGCAATACCATCTATTCCCGTATCGTTTCCATTGCCTATGCTAGCCGATTCAATCTCGAAACTTCGGTTGTATTCGTGGGCAATGATTGAATAATTAGCAAATAATTCAAAGTCTTGGTCGGGGGCAGTGGAATTCCTCTCGAAACTTTTCAAGAAATCATCAACCAAGTGTTTAAGAATTCTGTCCATAAAATTTAGACCTCCTATGATTTTATTTTGCAAGGGGCGTGCCAACGGTTTGCGTTACCTGCGCTGGGGTGGGGACGGCGAAGCCGTCCAACTGGAAAAAATACTAAGGCGTAGGAAACTGCCTGAGATTTGCGCAGACTCCCCAGCGTCAGGTGCACGCTTTGTTGGCAAGCCTTTCGCCTACCTAGCCCCAAAGGGTTTCAATAGTATTTTGCATTTCCAGATTCAAATCTTTAGCCTTTCTCTTTGCCTTCTCAATTTCTTTATGCTGGCGCAGAATTTCATCCATAATATTTTTAGCGGGAATAGGAATTTCTATTTCCAACAAAATATCATCAGGAATATTTCTTCGTCTATCAACGCTGCCTTGCATTTTAGATTTGTAAATCTCTCTCATTTTTTAGAGCGAATTATCATTTCAATTACTTCAACATCGAAATCGAGATTTTTCAACTTCCATATTTTATATGCAGGACTTACAGCGGCATAATCATATTTTGTTTGAAAGCCTAAAACGCCTTCATCTATTGGAAAACCCATCACGAGTTCATTTCGATAAACCTTTTTATAATTTGAAATATCTTTACTTGCGATTCTCTTGTTGAATTTATCTTTTTGGTCTATCAAGCCATCGTGCATAGTAATAGACATGATAGGAACATTCTTTAGGTCGCCAACTCTATCAAAACCAGATTTTTCCAGCAAGTCCCCAAATTTTATAACCGCAAAATTTTCATCTGAAAAAAGCCGCTTCTGCTTGTGTCAAGTACCCATTTTATATACCAAAGATAAATAGACACGCTTAGGCGTCAGGCATTTTGAATTGTGTATTGGCGGGGCGATAAGCCCTGTAATGCCTCGTGCGGACGGATAGTGTTGTAATCTTCAAGCCAGTGTTCTGCGATCAAACGGACTTCATCCAAATCATCAAACAAATACGCGTCCAAAACATCTTCACGAAATGTGCGGTTGAAGCGTTCGATATATGCATTCTGAGCTGGTTTGCCAGGCTGGATGTGGAGCAACTCAATCTGTTTTTCCTTTGCCCAATTCTCCAATCTTTGAGAAATAAACTCCGGACCGTTATCCATGCGAATTTGTTTCGGAGCAGATCGCCAAAGCAGCAGATTTTCCAGCACTCGCACCACACGCTCTGCAGGCAATGAATGATCAACTTCGATCCAAAGCGCCTCACGATTGTAATCATCAATAATGTTCAAGGTGCGAATGGTTCTGCCATTGGAAAGGCTGTCGCTCATAAAATCCAGAGACCGTCAGTTGGACTGCACTGGCACCCCAAGTGCCAGTGCAGTCCTGGCCGCCAGCCGTTTCTTTGGTTTTCTGTGCAAATTTAGCGCCAAACCACGGTAAATCCTTCGAATGCGCTTGTGATTCCAGCGATGACCTTGATTTCTCAAGTAGTCCGTCATCTTTCGGCAACCCCAGCGTGGTTGGCTTTTTGCCAATTGCTGCAACTTCTGCACAATTTCCTGATCATCTGTTTTCTTTGCTTGATAGCGATAGGTGCAGCGATTCAAGTTCACTGTTCGACACGCTTGCCGTTCGCTCATCTCATGTTCTGCGATCGCATAGGTCACCAGCTCGCGCTGCTCTTCTGGCTCTAAAGTTTTTTTTCGATAATGTCTTTCAGTACCGCATGCTCCAGACTTAAATTTGCATACATCTGTTTCAGCCGCCGATTTTCTTCTTCCAGTTCCTTCAGTCGTTTCAGGTCGCTCGCTGACATGCCGCTGTACTTTGATTTCCATTTGTAAAAGGATGCTTTGCTAAATCCGTGTTGCCGGAACAAGCTCTTCGAGCGACATGCCTGCTTCTGCTTCTTTCAGGATGTTCACGATCTGGCTTTCTGAAAACTTCGATTTCTTCATCTGGATCTCTCCTGGCTCTATTTTGCCATGATTTTTCCACTTATCCTTGGTATGATTTTACGGGATGCTTACCCTTGGTAATGCGCTGCGCTCAAAATGTATTTATTCTTCTTGATGCTTTCAAAATCTATTTTAAGCGCACCGATAGAAAGTAAATATGTATCACTTTGTTTTTCAAGATTTCTTTCAGATAAAACTATTTCAAGGTCATTTCCACCTTGAATTTTTGTTCGTTTTTTATCAAGTGTGTAACCATCATTCTTTACATCAAAATACCAGTAATGCTTTTTTGTACGTGGAAAATGACAATCTGTGAAAAATAGAATATCTGCTTTTGCTCGGTTGTATGGTTCAAAAGCACCACGAGGTAAAGAAACTACACTTTGAAGATTTGCATTGTCTATCAATAACTTTCTAACATTTTCATAGGCTTGGTGATTTGTGTTTGCTAAAAAATCCTTCGGGTGCAATAAAAGCCATCCGCCCGCCTTTTTTGACTGCTCTAAAACAATGTTGCGGACTTACTTGGTCGCCATTACGAGATGGAATTGGATATTTATCACCATATCTAGTTTTCTGAGCAAAAGGATAGTTCGTAACAACAATTTCATAAAGTTCGTCTACTGGATTTTGAAAACTATCTGCCCTTGTTATGTTGCTATGACCATCCCCAGCCAAAATCATATTCATTTTTGCGATACTAGCAGTTCTGGTTAACTCTGTCCCAAACAAAGTATTTTTCTTAAAACATTAATATTCTCTTTTGTTTGCTCCATGCTATCCATAATATGCTTAAATGCTACGATAAGCATTCCGCCTGTGCCGCAAAACGGGTCGTAAATTTTTTCACCGATTTTAGGATTAAGAAGTTTTACCATTGTTTTTACAACATGGCGAGGCGTAAAGATTTCTCCTAAATCAGATGGGTTACTGGCACTATAAGCACGAATAAAATACTCGAAGGCGTCGCCTTTAATATCGGCGTGCGTCGCTTAATTGCAAACCGTCCAAATAATCAATTATTGCTTTGAGGTTATCTGGATGCTTAATTTGCAATGATTGAAATATTGTTGCGTCACCATAATCTTTGCTAAATCCCTTCAAAACAGTGTCGCCAACATAATTCAAAAGGGCTTGACCTTTCATCTCTCGGAAGGTTTCCCAACGATACGCCCTATTAACTAATGCTGGTTCGCCATGTTCTTCTTTGATTGCTTCAAGTTCACTTAAAACCTTTAGGAATAAAATGTTGGAAAATTCCGCTAAAACGTTCGATTCCTTGCTGCAAACCTTCTTCTCGAAGTAAGTTATTTACTTGATTGAAAATTGAAATCAATTCACCCTGGACTTAATAACCTTTCTGTCCAATGTGTTAACTTCATTGGATGCTAAAATTGAAGTGCAAGTGTTTCTCTTACAAGGTCATCAACTTCTTCGTGATTTAGAATAAGTGGCTTATTAACTTTTAGATGTAAGGTTTTGGTAAATACACCATCGGTAGCAAAGACTAACGGTGCGTCTAACTTCTGAGCATAATCCAATCCCTGATTCAATGCTTCATGAATGTTTGCGCCACGTTTTTTTACTTCAATAACTGCAATAGGAAAATTTGAGTCTTTAGGATAGAGAACATAGTCGGGACGTTTGCCGCCCAACTTCTTTTTCTGCTCATCAGTTTTAACGGACTGTTTCCAAACGGTTCTTTTACCCGAATAAGGATAATCGTCCCATGCTAAATTTTTGAGTTTGTAATCTATGATGGTTTCTGCGTCACGCTCGACATTTAGCAATTTCATGAGATAGCCTTTTCTGAATTTTTATACATTATTTTGCAAGGGGCGTGCCAACGGTTTGCGTTACCTGCGCTGGGGTGGGGACGGCGAAGCCGTCCAGCCAGAAAAATGATAAGGCGTAGAAAACTGCTTGAGATTTGCGCAGAATCCCCAGCGTCAGGTGCACGCTTTGTTGGAAGGCTTTGTGCAAGACGCGCTGATTGAAAAACAGAACCACCGCCATAAAACTGACAAGATTATTGCACGAACTTTACTCTTTAGCAAGAACCAAAAACTACAAGCCAGAATCTTTGCAAGAAAACTTGGCCAAAGAACCAAAATAAAATTCACCAAAACTTTTTCCGAAGAAATTAGCTTGGTCTTGAAAACCTGATTTAGCCAAACCTGAAACTTTGCTAATGAAGCCGAGCCGATTTTGAGTACCTACAAAATTAACCACGAACAAAAGCCGAAGAAAATACCTGCGCCAAAGTGACTTGACCAAAGATTACGCCGAAGAATCACAAGCGACAATTAACCAAAACTTTGACCAACGCCAAAACTTAAATTGAAAAGACGAAACTAAATTTGGAAAACCGATAAATTGAAAACCAGAACCAAAGTGAGCGAAAAAGAAAAGCCTGCCAAAACCACCGCTAAAAAATGACCGAACTCAAAAAAGTGAATTTTCTTTTGAGCTAAACGAAAACAAAACCTGCGATTCAAAGACGGTTTTGCTTTTGGTTTTTGCCCTGCCTTCCAACGGTTTGCGTTACCCGCGCTGGGGCGGGCGGCGGGACGCCGTCCGACTGGAAAAATGCTGAGGCGTGGAAAACTGCTTGGAATCGCGCCAGAATCCCCAGCGTCGGGTGCACGCTTTGTTGGGCGCGTTTTGCAAGACGGTTTTCAATTGATGTTCACTTATCATTATGTATTTCAAGCTGATAAACATTTAATTCAATCCATAATGCTCGACAAAACTATCGAAGAAATCGAAGAATTTGTATCGTCGAAAAACTATTGCCATATTCAACGCTAATAGAGCAAAAAAATAAGGCAATCTGCATAACAGTTGGAGGGGTAACTTTAGGAATGGGTAATTTTATAAGACTCGATAATTCACCTGTTTGGCTAAATGCTGCAATACAATTTTCAACAATTTTACTGGTTTTCCAGGTTGGAGAAAAGCTAGTTTCGACGGGCACTAGGTGTCTGTCTTTTTCTTTACCCTTTTGAACAAAATGTAGGGATATATACGTCAGCCCGAATGGTTTTGCCCACCTTGAAAACACATGTACGCTTATGTTTCTAATTGCCTGAATAGGAACATCAAAAGACATGTTTTTGCTTTCAAAAACAAGCCTCTCTGATGTAAGTTGTAGACGCCCTTGTCCGCTGTAAAGGTACACATATTTTCCCCAGAATGATGAAGCATGTTCTGGGGTAATGAAATAACACTTTGGTTGAATCTTTATTACCTCTGTCATGTTTTCAATACTCCATATAAGTAAGCGCCCAACGGTTTGCGTTACCTGCGCTGGGGCGGGGACGGCGAAGCCGTCCAACCAGAAAAAGGCTAAGGCGTAGAAAACTGCTTGGGATGTGCGCAGAATCCCCAGCGTCAGGTGCACGCTTTGTTGGCTGGCGTTTTAGGATGACTCGTCGCCTTCCTTTTTGAACCATTCTAATACATCTTTCTTATCTTGCATTTTTGGGTAGCCTGCACGCTTTGAAACTTTATTCAACTTGGATAAATTGATGTGGCAAGACGTTATAACTTTTCTTTTTGCGTATCTTGCAATATCTGAATTTTTATTGGCAAAATTTATGCGGATGAAAAACGATTCGTACAGGCTAAAAAGCGCCATTATATAAATAAATGGCAGGAGAGTGACTGTAAACAATGGGGGCAAGAAAAATCTCGCAAATTCTTTAGTGACGCAAAATTTTGAAAATCAACAACAACTTCTCGAAAAGTAAATGTAAGAAGATAAAGACCGAAGACTCCCAGAATAAAATTGAACAATTTATTTACTTGTTTATATTCTGGCTTTGATTCTGCTAAAACATTTGCCATGACTATAAAACTGACAATTGGTATGACAATTAACTCGGCTGGAAGGCTGAAAGAATATAAATTTACGACGAACTCCATTATTACGATAAATTTGATGTTGTCTAAAATTAGATTTTTGAAGTAAGTAATGTCACGAAGCCAGCCAACGGTTTGCGTTACCTGCGCTGGGGCGGGGACGGCGAAGCCGTCCAACTGGGAAAATGATAAGGCGTAGAAAACTGCTTGAGATTGCCGCAGAATCCCCAGCGTCAGGTGCACGCTTTGTTGGCACGCTTTTGACTTTAGAGACCTTTTCCGTGACAATTACTAAAACTTATTGGCTTTCCAAAACTGTCCCTGCTCCCACATGGACAGGGAGCATATTTTTTAACGCCTGCAAATGTAATTTTATTTGCTTCGAGAACGTAATCAGTACCCTTATATGATGGATACCTAAATGTTATCCATGTTTGGTTGTCAAAATTGCTTATTGCTAAATCGCCACCAGCGATAATATCCATTCCAATTATTGCGCCAAAATTAAAGGGAGGACATTCGCTCACCAGAACACCAGCGACACCGACATTATTGGGTAAATAGAAGTTCACAAGATACGTGTTTGCGACACTACTTCCGCCAGCGTGGTTTACATTTGTGCTTCCAACAGGGACCAACCCCATTTTTTCAGCGACAGACTTTGTAATAACGCTTTTTGTTGCTCCCGTATCCCAAAGTGCTTTAGTGGCAAAAAACGGCACACTATCTTCTTTTGTAACCTTTGGGTCAAATGCAATGGTTATTTTCAAGTCAGTTATTATTTGATTTACTCTGCCTGAATATTTTGTTGTAAATGCGTGAAAAGGTTGCTTTAGATGTTTCATAGTTGCGCGAAGATTTCTTGAGAACTAATGGTTACTGTGTAGGCTTCAACACCGTTTTCACACGGCTGAATCATGAATGTTCCTAATTCGTTCTCTTTCTGCGCTTCAAGATAGGCTTCCAAAACATTGTTATATACGCCTATAACTTCCTTGTTTTTGATAACAAGGATTTTTCCTGCATATTGCTTAACCAATTTATCTTGGTTGGTTATGAAAAATCCAATTCTTCTTTAAGCATACGAACTCCTCTGCTTATTAATTTTACTCTTGTTTTGCACGGGTCGTGCCAACGGTTTGCGTTACCTGCGCTGGGGCGGGGACGGCGAAGCCGTCCAACCAGAAAAATGATAAGGCGTAGAAAACTGCCTGAGATTGCCGCAGAATCCCCAGCGTCAGGTGCACGCTTTGTTGGCAAGAACTGGGGGCAAGCAACCTACGCCGCCTAAAAACCAAAGCCCAAATTTATTGTGACTTGATTTTACACGCGCCACAATTTTTTACAAGCCCGACTTTGCTATTGAAAACAAGATTAATTTACCAAAACGCCAAAGCCGAGAACTTGCCGAAACCTTTGCTAAAAACTGACTTTGCAAAAAGTTTACTTTGCCAGAAAAAATGAACCTGGCAAAAAAGCCTGAACCAAACTTACCAAAACTTTTGCTGAAAAAATGTAGCCGATTTTAGAAACCTGATTTTGCCAAAAGAAACGCGTGCCAGAAAAAGTGGACTTTGCAAAATAAAACTGCTTGCCTGCCAGAACTTTGGTTAGAAACCTTGAAGCCGATTTTAGAGACCTGAGACAATTTGACCCAAAACTTTTTGAACAAAAAACGTGAGCCAATTTTGAAGCCATTAAAATTTGGAAATTGCCACCGCTAAAAATGCCCGACTTTATTGAACAGAAATTTTGCTAAAAACCAAAACCCTAATTTGCAAGACTCAAAACGCCAATTTGAAACTCAACTTATTTTTGAAAAACTAACCTAAAGATTTAATGCAAGTTCTTGCCAACGGTTTGCGTTACCTGCGCTGGGGCGGGGACGGCGAAGCCGTCCAACTGGAAAAATGACAAGGCGTGTGAAACTGCTTGGGATGACCGCAGAATCCCCAGCGTCAGGTGCACGCTTTGTTAGCCCGCTTTTTTCTCTTCATAGACTTTTTTGATTTCTTCAAAGACCCATGTTATCCCAACGCCAAAAACTGCTGCAAGTGCGATAAGCAAGAAATCTTTCCACTTTCTTAAGTTGGGGTCTTCAAAATTTAACATGAGTTGAGTTTTTTGCGCGTCAACTTGAAAATTATAAAATACCATATCGCCAGTGGACTTAAACCTAGATGCTTCAGGAACATGCGATATTAATTCCATGCCGCTTGTAACTACTAGAGATACATCGAAATTTCTTGAATTTTGTGTCTGAGATTCCGCTGATTGGGTGGCTTGGAATGGGAGAAACAGGCGATAAGTTCCAAAATCTGTTTTTTCGACTCCGTTATGCCATAAAAATTGAATCATTCCACCAAACTCATCAAGTTCAGAAGAGTTTATACTAATTATGTCTTGATTAAGATAGGGGTCATGGACTGTGCTATCCGCAGGAAGAAGACGTCTTGTATAAGCAATGGCAAATGGTTGGGAAATATCAACCCCAGCATTTATTAATGGCTCGGAATCGACAATGTAAACCTGATTACTTGTAACGCCAGGAAATATCACTTTGAAGGTTTTACATGTATCGCTTACTTTATTCCAATCAAGTATTGATATTCCTGCTAAAACATCATTTTTGTTTTCTACAAAAGGTTGTAAGGATACAAAAATTGAAAGTTCGCTTTGGCAATCGTGTAAAACATCTACGCCCGATAATGATGAATTGTGTTGTGCTGGTGGAATAAGAATCAAAATCAAGATGATAGCAGACACAAAGGCAATCACCGTTGAAAATAGAAGTTTTTTTGACTTACGGACAGGTGGTTTGGGTGTTTTCTTAGGCATAATTGATTTACCCGATTCTATTTTGGATGGGCGGGCTAACGGTTTGCGTTACCTGCGCTGGGGCAGGGACGGCGAAGCCGTCCAGCCAGAAAAATGATAAGGCGTAGGAAACTGCCTGAGATTGCCGCAGACTCCCCAGCGTCAGGTGCACGCTTTGTTGGGCGCTGTTGGGTGGAAGACGCGTTCATCTTTTCTCCCACCACGCATATCTATATTCTTTCTCGTTTTGATAACCAAGTTTTTTTGCAAGACGCACAGACGGTGTATTTTGTTTTGCGCAATCCCACCATGTTGAATACCCTTGCATTTCGCATGTTTCAATAAGTTTTGCACACGCTATTGTGGCAAGACCTTTTTGACGATAATTTTCATGGGTGGTTACTCCGACTTCCATTAACCCATGCGTGGGTGCGCCCGTCGCCGCTTCACAGACCAAATAATCATCTTGAACTAATGATACCCCCAAGCGTGTATTGCATGACATTTTCTATTGGATCAAAAGATGCAAGAGTTGAATCATAGTCAAAAGATTTTTTAAACAAGTGCTCATCACGGGATACCAAAGCATAATTTGACGGAAGTTGCGAAACAAGTGTTTCTAAGTTCGTTTCTGCAGATGAGCGCTCAGTGAAATATAAAGTAAATCCATCATAATCTGGGCTGTCGGGGAGTATTTTATTTAGCGGATTGTCTAACCAACACCCAACACCGATACCGCCAAATTGAAAAAGTGCCCGAATATAGATGGGATAACCGAAGAAGTTATTTGACCGCCAAAATAAAGTGTTCCATAAATGCCTTCACGTACCACTGCCCAACTTGGTTGAGTAAGGTTGTCAACTAAAATCTGTCCTGAGATGATGCCTTCAAGAACATTGAAAGCGCGAGCATAGTTGGATTATTCAAATCAAACAGATTCAAGATTTCTGGAGTTACTTCTTGTTGTGAGATTGATAACATAAGAACCACTCATTCTGTTGAATATTTACAAGATTATTTTATGACCAAGCGCCCAACTAGGGTTTATACGGCATGCCGTATAAACACCCAAATCGGGGTGTTATACAGCAATTTTGCTGTATAATCAACTTTATATTACATAACTTCATTATACAGTTACCATCAGAAAGGGGCAAGACAGATGAACCAACACCAACCACAAAAACCAAAAAAATTACTCGACCAATACAGCGACAACATCCGCCTCAAACAATACTCCGCCCGCACCGAAAAAACCTACATCGAATGGGTTCGCAATTACATCCTCTTCCACAAAAACGCCACCCGCGCGAAATGGGCGTTCCAGAGATCAATCAATTCATCACCCATCTTGTAGTCGAGCGAAAAGCCTCAGCCTCCACCCAAAATCAAGCCATCAGCGCCATCCTCTTCCTATACCAAAACACCCTGCACATCGAGCTTGATAAAACCTCCATCAACTTTATCAGACCCAAAAAGGGAAAACGCGTTCCCAACGTACTTTCCGTCTCAGAAGTTCGCGCCGTCATCCAAAAAATGACAGGCCCATACAAACTCATGGCCCAGATCATGTATGGCAGCGGACTTCGCCTCATGGAATGTTTACGCTTACGCGTCAAAGATTTTGACTTTGAAAACCACCGCATCATTGTCTACGACGGAAAAGGGGGCGACGACCGCATCACCATGCTCCCCGACAGCATCATCGCCCCGCTGCGTGAACACCTCGCCCGAAGAAAAGCCATACACCAAAATGACCTCGACCAAGGGCATGGCTCCGTCTACATGCCTTTCGGACTCGACAAAAATACCCCACCGCCCACAAACAATGGATATGGCAATATGCCTTCCCGGCCACCACACTCAACCCCGACCCCAAAACCGGAATCGTATATCGTCACCATATCCACGAAAGCGCCCTGCAAAGAGCCATCAGAGAAGCCACCAAACTCGCCAAAATAGACAAGCGCGTCACCCCGCACACCTTCCGGCATTCCTTCGCCACTCACTTACTGCAAAACAACTACGACATTCGCACCGTCCAGGAACTACTCGGCCACAAAGACGTAAAAACAACCATGATCTATACCCATGTCCTCCAACGTGGCGGACTCTCCGTCAAATCTCCCCTCGATCCCTAACCCCCAACCTCCCCAATCCTCTGGTAAAATATCTCCCTGTGATTTCAGCCCGCGAGCGTTCTTCGAGTGCGTATGCATTTTGCGCCAACCTGTGTCTTCCTTGCACACAACCTCTCTTGCCTGTCTGAAACATAACATGCCCGAAAGGGTATAACAACATCTTAAGGAGCAAGTATAAAATGGTAAGAATTCGTTTACGTCGTATTGGTCTCAAAGGCCAGCCCACGTACCGCATCATCGCAGCGGACAAAGAATCCCCCCGCGATGGACGCTTTTTGGAAATCCTCGGCGTCTACAATCCCCGCACCAACCCCGCCACCATTCACATCAAAGAAGACCGCGTCTTCCATTGGATGAAGAACGGCGCACTCCCCACCGAATCTGTCGCCCAGATCTTCAAATCCTCCGGCACCCAGACTCGATTCGAACGACTCAAAAAAGGCGAGGCGCTTGAAACCCTCGTCGCAGAAGCCGCCGAAGCCGAAACCAAACGCGCCGCACCAAAACGCACAACCAGCAACTAATAAAATCAAAATAGACCCTAAAGGTTTTCGCGAAGCGAACCTTTAGGGTCTTATGAAATTTTATACAAAATAAGGCAGCAAACATGAAAGACCTGATCGAATACATCGCCAAATCCCTCGTCGACCATCCTGAAGAAGTACAGGTTCGCCAAAGCGGAGGCGGCACCCGCGTCCGCATCGAACTCAGCGTCCTCAAAGACGACATGGGGCGCGTCATCGGCAAAAGCGGAAAAGTAGCCAACTCCATCCGCACCCTCCTCCGCGTCGCCGCCGAACGCGAAGGCAAACAAGCAACCCTCGACGTAATGGAACCCTAATGCCAGCAGATCAGCAACCATCAGGCTCGCCCGCAGGCGGGCCTGTCTATTTAGTCATCGGATACCTTCGCCGCCCGCACGGTGTATGCGGCGAGATCATCATGGACCTCCACACCGATTTCCCCGAACGCATCAAGGCCGGACGCAAGATCCTCATCGGCGAAAATCATCAGCCCCACACCCTCGACACAGTCCGCCCGCATAAAGACGGCTTACTCGTCAGCATTCGCGGCGTAGATACACCCGAAGAAGTCGGAAAATTCCGCAACCAATGGGTCTACGTCAAAGCCTCAGAAGTTCCCCCGCTTCCCGAAGGCAAACATTATCAATACGAAATGATCGACTTGGATGTCGTCGACGAAAACGGCGCACCGCTTGGCAAATTGGTTGAAATATTGGAAACCGGAGCCAATGACGTCTACGTCGTTCGGGATGAATCAGGCAAAGAGATTCTCCTGCCCGCCATACCCTCGGTCATACTGGACCTGGATATGGATCGCCGTTTACTGAAAGTTCACCTACTCGAAGGCCTGATCTAAAAAAAACAGAACGCCGCCGTTACTGGCGGCGTTCTGTTTTAACAGAATTTAAATCACCCCGCAAATAACGTGCTAAAATCGCCCTTACCCACTCAGGGTTGGAAAACAAGTCCTTTTGACCATATGGAGCCCATCAGTCTGATGGCTTAAGTCTCTAAAACTCAAAGAAAAAACTTCGTGGCTTTGTGTCTTTGTGAGGGCAAAGTGGTAAAGCTATTTAAACAGCCTCTAGGGTGGAAAACTCAAGCATTCCATTAAGTAGTCTTTATGGGGTCCATCAGCTCGGTGATGATACTAAGTTAAATAACACCAGAATCATTTTCGCACAACACGAACAACAGATGGTCTAACAGGGTACATCATCATGGACGATAAAAAATATTGGATCGGCTTCAACCTCATCAAAGGCATTGGCGCCATACGCATGCAATCACTGATCGCCTACTTCGGCGATCTTGAAACAGCCTGGAGCGCCGACCCTGCCAGTTTGGCAGAAGCAGGCCTCGGCGCGAAAGTGATCGAGCGCGTCCTCATCGCCCGTCAAAAAGTTGACCTCGATCAAGTCTGGGCGAAGATCGAAGCCCAGGGCATAAAGATCCTCACCTGGCAGGATGAAGCATATCCATCAAGATTAAAAGAGATCGCCCAGCCGCCGCCCGTCCTTTATATTCGTGGCGAATATCTGCCCGATGACCTCTTCGCTGTTGCCATCGTCGGCACCCGCCGTGTCACACCCTACGGACGGCAGGTCACTGAAGAACTTTCAACCTTCCTCGCCTCGAACGGCATCACCGTGATCAGCGGCCTCGCCCGCGGTGTGGATGCCATCGCGCATCAGACCGCATTGAAAGCCGGCGGACGTACCATCGGCATTCTGGGTTCAGGCGTCGATAAAATTTATCCGCCCGAGCATCTCAAACTCGCCGAACAAATGATGGAACGCGGCGCGATCATTAGCGATTACGCCCCCGGCACACCGCCTGATGCATCCAACTTCCCGCCGCGCAACCGCATCATCTCAGCGCTCTCGCTTGCAGTGGTGGTCATCGAAGCGGGGGAGACCAGCGGCGCATTGATCACTGCCGAGTTCGCCGCCGAACAAGGACGTGAAATTTTTGCCGTGCCGGGTAGTATACTTGCGCCGCAAAGCAAGGGCACCAACAAACTCATCCAGAATGGCGCGCAGCCCTTATTGAGCGTTAATGATATTATGCAAGCTCTGGATATCACCCGCATCGGCGAACACAAAGCCGTGCGCAAAGTGATCCCAACCGATGAAACCGAAGCGCGCCTGTTACAAGTAATTACCCACGAGCCGCTGCATGTGGATGAGATCCGCAATCAATCTGAGCTTCCCATTGAGAAGGTTTCTGCAACTCTTGCTCTTATGGAGTTGAAAGGAATGGTCAGGCAGGTTGGTGGTATGAATTACGTTGCAGTGCGCGAGGCGCAATCAGGGTACGAATAAGGAGTTATTATGTCAATAGGTAATGTTCACACATATGCTGTCATCATGGCGGGCGGCGGCGGCACTCGTCTTTGGCCTGTATCAAGAAAAGAAAGACCCAAGCAATTGCTTCCCTTATTGGGGCAGGAAACCTTATTTCAAAGCACCGTACAGCGCCTTGAAAATTTATTTCCGCCCGAACGTATTCTGGTCGTGACCGTTGAAGAGCAGGCGCGCGAAATGCGTTTGCAGGCTCCCGAGATTCCCGAAGAAAATTATCTGATCGAATCCGCGCCGCGCGGCACGGCATCTGTCGTTGGGCTGGCGGCCGCAGTACTGCACAAACGCGATAAGAATGCGTCCATGGCGATCCTGCCTTCAGATCATTTCATCCGCAATCGTGACCTCTTTCATTACCTGCTCAAAGCCGCCTTCGACGTAGCCGCGAATGGATACCTGGTCACGCTCGGCATCACGCCGACCCAGCCTTCAACCGCCTATGGCTATATTCAGCAAGGGGAGCCTTTGGATGGAAATTACAACTACCCGACCTACAAGGTAAAGAGCTTTAAAGAAAAGCCCGATGACCAAACCGCGCAAAAATTATTGCGTACCGGCGATCATTCATGGAACAGCGGAATGTTCATCTGGCGCGCCGATATCATCCTGAAAGAGATCGACCGTCAAATGCCTGATCTTGGCAGCGCATTGAAAAAGATATCCGCAGCCTGGGGCACTGACGAGCAGGCCGCTGTATTAAATGAAAATTGGACCGGTCTCAAGAACGAAACCGTGGATTATGGCGTGATGGAACATGCGGAGCGCGTAGCCATTCTGCCTGCCGGCGGCCTCGGCTGGAGCGATGTAGGTATGTGGTCTTCCTTATTCGAAGTGCTTTTGCCGGATATGAATGGTAATATTGCAACGAACAGCAGTCTGCATTTGGCACACGAAACGCATAACACACTCGTCTACGGCAGCAACAACGACCGTTTGATCGTCACCATCGGCGTGGATGACATGGTCATCATTGATGGGGGCGACGTTCTCATGGTCTGTAAGACCGACCAATCACAAAAAGTAAAAGACGTGGTCGTGCATTTGAAGAAACATCATCAAGAGAAATATCTGTAAAAATATGGAGTGCAGGAGCTTGCAGGACTGCCCTATTTATAAAATTCAGGACCAGTGGAGCGTGCTCCTGCACTCTTCACCTCTGCACGAAATCACCAAAATATGGGATCAAGTTCCCTGACCCCAAAAATTGGATTTGTAAAATTCGGGAATATTGCGTAGAATGCGTGTCCAGTGTGACAAAGAAACTGGTATTAAATGAAAGGCGCATTTTTGCGTGGAGGATAGATGGAAGCTTATTGTATGAAGTGCAAGGCCAAAAGAGAGATAACTGATCCCGTGGCAGGGTTTAATGCCAAAAGCTCCGCGGTCACCACGGGGACCTGCCCCGTTTGCGGTACGAGACTTTTCCGCATGGGCAAGACCGAAGCCCACGCCGACATGATCGCCCCGCCGCGCCCGGCGAAGGTTGTGGTGCGTGAAGGCAAATTGGTGATCGTCGAATCTCCGGCCAAAGCCAAAACTGTTGGACGTTTTCTCGGCAAGGGTTACACGGTCCGCGCTTCGGTGGGGCATGTGCGCGACTTGCTCAAGTCACAGTTATCTGTGGATGTCGAAAATAACTTCGAGCCGAAATATCGCGTGCCGAATGAAAAGAAGGAGATCGTCAAAGAGATCAAGAAACTGGCAGCCACTGCAGAAGAGATCTTTCTCGCAACAGATCCTGACCGTGAAGGTGAATCCATTTCGTGGCATTTGGCTGAAGCCGCCCAAATTGACATGGAGCGCACCAAGCGTGTGGTCTTCCATGAAATTACCGCGCCCGCAGTGGCCGAAGCGTTTTCGCATCCGCGCGAGATCAACATGGACCTGGTCAATGCCCAGCAGGCGCGCCGTGTGTTGGATCGTCTGGTCGGTTATAGCATCAGTCCCATTTTATGGGAGAAGGTCCGCGGACGTCTGTCAGCGGGGCGTGTGCAATCGGTGGCTCTCAGGCTGATCGTTGAGCGTGAACGCGAAATTGATGATTTCAAACCGGTTGAGTATTGGTCGATCCACGGTGAGTTTAAGCATGGGAGTTTGAAATCCTCCTTCCTTGCCAAACTGGCACGCATTGACGATAAAGAACCCGAGCTCAACAACGAAGCAGTTGTGAAACCCATCCTGATCGATATGGAAACCGCGGCGTATTCGGTGACCAAAGTAAAACGCGGCGAACGCAGACGCAAACCGTCCGCGCCGTTTACCACATCCACTTTGCAGCAGGAAGCATCGCGCAAACTTGGCTTCACTGCCAAGCGCACGATGGGTCTGGCGCAGGGATTATATGAAGGACAGGATGTGGGTGAGGGCGGCACGACCGGTTTGATCACCTACATGCGTACCGACTCGATGAATGTTTCCACCATCGCGCAAAATGAAGCGCGTCAGTATGTCACCGGCAAGTATGGCAATGACTATCTGCCGGCTGAGGCGCCGATCTATAAGACCAAATCCGCGGGCGCGCAGGAAGCGCATGAAGCCATTCGTCCGACCTCCGCGATGCGTGACCCTGAAAAAGTAAAAGAATATCTCGACCCTGCCATGTTCAAGTTATATCGTTTGATCTGGCAGCGCTTCGTCGCATCTCAAATGGAATCGGCTGTATTCGATACCTTACAGGTGGAAGTGACCGGCAAAACAAAAGAACATGAATATCTGATGCGTGCATCAGGCTCTGCGGTGAAATTCCCCGGCTTTTTGGTTGTCTATGAAGAAGCCAAAAATGAAGATGTCAAAACGGAAGAAGATGAAGAGAATGTAAAAATTCCTGTGGGCATTGCCGAAGGACAGGAACAGGAATTGGTACGGCTCATTCCCGAACAGCATTTCACTCAACCGCCTCCGCGTTTTTCAGAAGCCTCGCTGGTGCAGGCGCTTGAAGAGAACGGCATCGGCCGTCCTTCCACATATGCGCCGACCATTTCAACCATTCAACAACGCGGTTATGTCGAGCGCGTGGACAAGCGCCTCATCCCAACCGATACCGGTTTGCAAGTCAACGATCTGATGGTGGAATATTTCCCCGAAGTTGTGGACTTTAATTTCACCGCTCACATGGAAGAGGATCTTGATAAGGTCGCTTCTGGTGAAATGGTCTGGATGGATGCCATCCGCGAATTTTATACGCCCTTCTCTGAGAAAGTATTAAAGGCGCAAGCCGAAATGCCCGTCACCAAAAGCGGACCAGAACCCATTGGCCGCGCTTGCCCAACCTGCACGAAAGAATTGGTCATTCGTTACGGGCGCTTTGGAAAATTCATTTCATGCAGCGGTTTCCCTGATTGCCGTTATACCGAGCCGTGGTTGTTGAAGATCGGCGTGGCCTGCCCGACTGATGGCGGCGAATTGGTGGAGCGCAAGACCCGCAAGGGACGCACCTTCTTCGGTTGTGTCAATTATCCAAATTGTGATTTCACTTCATGGAAGAAACCGCTCGCTTTGCCCTGTCCCAAATGTAAGGGCATGCTGGTCATCGCCAATAAACGTGAAGCGCAATGTCTCAATTGTTCCGAGTCCTTCCTGTTGGAAGAGATCGTACCTGAAACTGTAGAATAGAAAGAGAAAAATAAAATGCATTTTTCACCGCTTTCATACCTCGACCCTGGCTCAGGGAGTTTGATTATCCAACTGGCGATCGCAGCCCTGTTGGGATTAGGCGTTGCGATCCGCGCTTCGTGGGGCAGCATTAAAAAGTTTTTTGGAGTAAAACAAAAATCAGAGGATGAGGACATCGATTCTGAAAATGTCTAACATCGAGCAGATTTCCGCTTCTTTTCGTGACCCGAGCGGGTTCCTGTTTACTGACAATGGAATCCTATACCGACAGATCAACCGCGCGTACTCAAACGATTACGCGCGGTTGATGGATTCCGGGCTGTACGATAAGTTGGTCAAGGCCGGGCTGCTGATTCCGCATGTTGAAACAGATCAGGCTCCGGCTGTGTCCGAAGCGGTTTTTAAAGTCATCCAGCCTGAGCGCGTGCCATTCATCTCCTATCCGTATGAATGGTCGTTCAGTCAATTGAAGGATGCCGCGCTGGCGACTCTGTCGATTCAAAAACGCGCCTTGAAATTGGATATGTCGTTGAAGGATGCCGAGCGCGTATAACATTCAATTTGTACGTGGCAAGGCGTGTTTGATCGATACACTTTCTTTTGAGGTTTATAAAGAGGGTCAGCCGTGGGTGGCGTATAAGCAGTTTTGTCAGCATTTTCTTGCGCCGCTGGCGTTGATGGCTTATCGTGATGTGCGCTTAAGTCAGCTGCTGCGGGTGTACATTGACGGCGTGCCGCTTGACCTCGCGAGTGAATTATTACCCGCGAAGACAAAGTTTAATTTTGGCCTGCTGACTCATGTCCACATTCATGCCGGTGCGCAAAAAAGATATTCAGATAAGGTTGTTGATGCGCGTGCGAGCACAAGCCGCATGAGCAGACAGGCCCTGATCGGTTTGATCGAAAGCCTTGAGAATACAGTTAAGAAATTAACCTGGAAGCCCGCCGGCACGGAGTGGGGCGATTATTACGAGAACACGAATTACACTGACTCTGCGTTTGAACACAAGAAACAGCTTGTGCATGAATGGGCCGCTGAAAAGCAGCCCGCGCTGGTTTGGGATCTGGGCGGGAATACTGGTGTCTTTAGTCGTGAAGCCGCATCCTCGGATGCGTTCACTGTTTCATTTGATATTGACCCCGCCGCAGTGGAACAAAATTATCGCACAGTAAGAACAAAAAAAGATCAGAATGTGTTGCCCCTGGTTTTGGATCTAACGAATCCCAGCCCCGCGTTGGGTTGGGACAACAATGAACGTGATTCATTCGGCGCACGCGGTCCCGTGGATATGGCACTCGCATTGGCGGTCATCCATCATCTGGCGATTTCCAATAATGTCCCGTTGCCGCAATTGGCAAATTTCTTTGCAGCACGCTGTAAGTGGCTGGTGATCGAGTTCGTGCCAAAATCTGATTCGCAGGTTCAAAAATTATTAACCTCTCGTGAAGATATTTTCCCCAATTACACCCGCGAAGGTTTTGAATCCGCGTTCTCTGCCTGCTTTACGATTCGCAAAAGCGAGTCAGTGCGCGACTCGGAGCGGACTCTCTATTTGCTGGAAAGAAAAAAATCATCATGAAACTGATAGTAAGATACCATCTCGCGCCATACTTGTTCGGTTATAATCAGTCTTAACAATTGTCACATTCAAGGAGCGTAGTATATGGATTTTATAGTCGCTTTTCTAAAAAAACTACCCTGGATATCGATCGGCCTGTTCGTTGGCGGTTTGGTTCTCGGGCTAACCTGGGGGTATGTGATCTCTCCTGTTGAATTTGTAGATGCAGATCCCTCGTACCTGCGTGCAGAGTTGCAGGAAGATTATATGCGCATGGCGATTGACTCCTATCGCCTTAATCAAGATCCCAACCTCGCTGTCCAGCGCTGGAAGGCTTTGGGTGTTGGTGCGCAGCAGGCATTTGGCGCGATTCAAGCCAACCCCAAAAATACTGATCCAGCCGTTGTTCAAAGCTATGGCGAGTTGATCACCAACGTACTTTCCGGTGAACCTATACCTGTTGAAAAAACCGGGCTTAGCATTGTTCAGACGGCTACTTTGGGAATTGGTGTTATCGTATTGCTTGGTGTGCTGGCTTATGGCGGTTTATATCTGTATCGTCTATTGGGCAATCGCGGCAGCGGTGAAGTGACTCCCACCATGCAAGCCGTAGAGATGAGCCGCAAGGCCGAGAAGACTAATTTTGAACAGTTGGGTCTTGCACCGCCGATCACGCAAACCATGACCACCTATGTGCTCGGTGATGACCTGTACGATGAATCATTCAGCATTGATACACAAGCTGGCGAATTCATGGGCGAATATGGTGTGGGCGTATCCGAAGCCATTGGCGTCGGTGATCCGAAGAAGGTCACTGCGCTTGAGTTCTGGCTGTTTGACAAGAATGACATTAAGACGGCCACCAAAGTATTGATGTCTCGCCATGCATTCAATGACCCCGGCATCCGCGCCCGCCTCGAACCTAAAGGTGAGCTGGTTCTGGTCGAGCCGCAGTCTCAGGTCCTGTTGGAAACTGCAACCCTGCAACTGCTCGCGACTGTGGTTGACCTCGAATACGGCAAGGGTCCACTGCCAGCAGATAGTTACTTTGAACGCATCACTCTTGAATTGGCCATCTGGCCGAGACAAGGATAGTAAACTTAAAACACCCGACCATTTTGGCCGGGTGTTTTTTTATTGTGATAAATTATTCAATTTTTATGATCTTGAATTTTAAGTTGCCGCCGGGGGTGTCTGCTTCGGCGATATCGCCGACCCTTTTATCCATCAACGCTTTCCCGATGGGAGACTCGTGCGATATTTTTCCATTGCGCGGATCTGCCTCAGTCGGACCGACAAGATGATAGGTTTCTGGGGGGAAGTCCTCTTCCTGAATGGTGACATGTGATCCAATGAAGATCACACCGCTGCTTTTTGTTTTTTCGATAATCACCGTATTGCGCAGGATCGCATCAATTTCCTGAATGCGGCCTTCGAGAAAGCCCTGATCCTCCTTGGCTTTATGGTAATCGGCATTTTCAGAAAGATCACCCATTTGAATCGCTGAGCGTAATCTTAAAGCCAGTTCTTCACGCTTTGGGCCTTTTAATTCATTTAATTCGGCTTGTAATTTTGCTTCCCCTTCGGGGGTGAGGTAGTTGGGTTGGGTCATGGTATTCCTCTTTGTTTATGATCGTGCTGAATATGGCAGTAAAAGGGGACGTATTATTTTCGTCCCCTTTTTATAACAAAACCAATTAAGGCTTTTCAAAGGGATTGAACAATTTCTTATGTTCTTCGATTGCATAGCGGTCGGTCATACCGGCAATGTAATTGCAGATCGTGCGCTCCAGCCCGCGCTTTTCGATGTAAAACTGGACGTGGTCCGGCAAAATGGCGGGTTCGGTGCGATAGGCCTGAAACAGGTCTGAGATGATATGTTCGGCCTTAACCTGCATCCGCACCACGCGATAGTGACGGTAAAGCTTGGTGTATAACAGGTCTTTTAATTCCCGGTTGCGGCGTTGCATTTCTTCACTATAACCGATGATATTGTGTTTCAGCTTTTGAATATCTTGTGTCGTTTTTACTTTTGTGTCTTTTATGCGCACTTCTGTGGCTTGCAGCATGTCGGTGACCATTAAGCCGACAAGGTGACGGATCATGCGGTGGCGTTCCATTTCACTCAGCAGGGGGCCGCGCCAGTTGTAGGTCTCACGCAGAATTTCCCAGAGTGCCACACCTTCGAGAATTTGGGTGTTGATCATGCCAGAGCGCAGGCCGTCGTCCAGATCATGCGTGGTGTAGGCCAGTTCGTCGGCGACATTTGCGATCTGGGTTTCCAGGTTGCCGCGTAATTCAGGGCTGTAATCACGCGCGTCTGAGATGTCATATTCTGATTCGTGCTTGACCATTCCCTCGCGGACTTCCCATGTCAGGTTTAGCCCGGGAAACTCAGGATAGCGTTCTTCCAGCTCGGTGACGATCCGCAGGGATTGTTTGTTGTGGTCAAATCCGCCAAAGTCTTTCATCAGTCTGGCGAGGGCGATCTCGCCGGAATGCCCAAAGGGAGAGTGACCGAGATCGTGAGCAAGGCAGACCGTTTCGACAAGGTCTTCGTTCGCACCCAAGGCACGGGCCAATGTCCGGCCGATTTGAGCAACTTCCAGTGTGTGGGTGAGGCGGGTACGGAAGTAGTCGCCTTCAAAATTGATGAAGACCTGAGTCTTATATTCCAATCTGCGAAAGGCAGTGGTGTGCAGAATGCGGTCACGGTCACGTTGAAAAGAGGTGCGGTAATCCGGTTCGCTATCCAGATAGGCACGTCCTTTTGAGTCTTTGCTGCGCATTCCATAGGAAGCAAGACTTTTATCTTCGATCTCTTCAAGTTGCTGACGATTAAAGAACATGTTTGCCTTTGTTGGGTGCCGCACAAATGATCTTGGATCTATCCATGAATTTCGCAGGGTGTGTGCCAGCTTTAGACGAAACTGTCATTGCGCGCTTGGAGTTTTCTCAAGTTCTACGCAATGACATTTTGTGGGGCGAGAGGGGGTCGAACCCTCACAGTATCACTACCGACGGATTTTAAGTCCGTTGCGTCTGCCGATTCCGCCATCGCCCCAGTAGCAATGATTTTACTATAAATTCCCGAAAAAAATAACTCGCCCTGGGATAAAGAGGCGAATTAAAGAATTTTTCAGAACGACGTTTTTATTTTATGCGTGGAGATATGGATTGTCAAGCAAAACCCGGTGCATCAAGTGTAACTTTTTTTGATTTGCTGCATCCAATCATTATCTTATAAATAGGAGCATTAAATAGCATGGAAATGATCATTGACTTCCCCGGCGGGTCTCGTGTGGATGCGCATTTTGGACAGCATACAGTAGCCACCGACCAGCCCCCAGTAGCGAGCGCACCAACCCCGTTTGCTTTGTTTCTTTCTTCGATCGGTACCTGTGCCGGTATTTATGTGTTGGGGTTTTGTCAGCAAAGAAACCTTCCAACCGATGGAATTCGCATTATTCAGCGCATCCATAGCAGCCCAATGAACGGTATGGTTGAAAAAATAGACCTGGAGATTCAGGTTCCGGCGGAATTTCCAGAAAAATATCGCGGATCGTTGATTCATTCTGCCGAATTGTGCGCTGTAAAAAAGCATCTCGAAAAACCGCCAAAATTTGAAGTGACAACCAAAGTTGTATAACCTGCGGGTTGATTTGTAGTATAAAAATAATTCTCCATCATACAAAAATATTTTGGGCGCAGAAAATGCGGCTTTTCGCCGATAAGAAGAAAAGATCCGCGTTTTCTGCGCGAAGCGATCAGTGTCTCGATTCTTAAAATGTATGGTGAGAAAAAAATAATTAAATTGTCGTCTTGTGTTCGGCTATCGTGTATACTCATTGAATATTAATCCCTGGATAAAGACAATGATTGACACAACAGCACAAGACGACCTCTCCATACCTGCCCTGCGAAGCGGTGACCGCGCCGAATTTGCGCGTTTGGTGGATGCGTATTCCGCGCCGATCTATCGTTTGGGATTGCGGATGCTTGGAAATGAACAGGATGCCGAAGATGTTCTTCAAAATACATTTATCAACGCGTTGACTCACCTTTCAAGTTTTGAAGGACGTTCCAGCATTCTCACCTGGCTGTATCGAATTGCGGTGAATGAGGCTTTAATGAGCTTGCGCCGTGGACGGCCTGAAATCAGCATTGATGATTTTAATTCAAGCGAAGACGATGATCATTTTCATCCCTCCCAGTTCGTAGATTGGGGCGCTTTGCCGGAAGATGAATTACTTTCAAATGAAGGAAAGCAGGCGTTGGAAACAGCAATTCAAAATTTACCGGAAAATCTGCGCATGGTCTTTTTGCTGCGTGATATTCAAGGTTTGTCTATAAAAGATACGGCTGACACACTGGAGATTACAGAATCCAATGTGAAGATACGTCTCCTTCGGGCGCGTTTGTCTTTGCGTGAGCAACTGTCTTTTTATTATGGCGAGCGGATTAATCAGGAGAAAACAAATGACTGAATCCACCCATTCCAACTGCGCGTCTTTGCTGGGCTCGCTTTCTGATTATATTGACGGTGAATTGGGCGCGGAATTGTGCCGTCAGATCGAGAAGCATATTGCCGAATGTGAAGACTGCCGCATCGTTGTGGATACCACACGCAAGACAATTGACCTCGTTCACGCTTCAAACTCCCTGCAAGCGGATCTGCCAGCCGATGTGCGTGACCGTCTCTTCAAGCGCCTTAAACTTGATGATTATTTGAAGCCATCTTCCAAATAACCGGGACTCAGTTGTATCTTTTTTGTCCGCCTGCATCCAATATACATAAATAAAAAACTGTCCTCTGTCTGAAGCCGACCGTGTGCAATGACTGGAGAGACAAACTAGGAGTGTAAGAAAGATAATGGAAAAACTTCTCAATGAGCAAGTTGTAAGCCAAATTAGTCAGACTTTTGCGCAAATGAAAGAACCGGTGCAACTGCTTTTTTCGGGACACAGGAAAATTGCGAATACTGCACAGACACCCGTCAACTGCTGGAAGAAGTAGCTGCAATTAATGAAAAAGTTAAACTTAGCGTATATGATCTGCACGACAATGCAGATATGGCGCATAAGTTTAATGTTGATAAAGTGCCCGCAATCGTGATCGCCGCCAGAGATGGAGATGAAATTATTGATCTTGGCGTTCAATATTCCGGAATTCCCGCCGGACATGAATTCGGCACGCTGATTAATGATATTGTGCTTGTTTCCGGGCGCGACTCAGGGTTGAGTGAAGAGGTGCGTGCGTTCTTGAAAAACCTTGAGAAGCCGCTGCACTTACAGGTGTTTGTTACACCCACCTGACCCCATTGTCCGCGAGCCGTGCTGCTCGCACACCAAATGGCAATGGAAAACCCTGGGATGATCCGCGCAGAAGGGGTGGAAGCGACAGAGTTCCCTGATCTGGCGAATCAATTCAACGTTAGGGGTGTTCCGCAGACCGTCATCAATGCTGGAGCCGGGTCAGTTGTTGGAGCTGTCCCCGAAAAGAATTTACTCGCTGAGATTATGCGCGTGTTCAATTAATGGAACTCTAAAAAATACAGGATTAAGATGACAAAGAAAAATCCTCGTCGCAGAAAAAAGAATACTAATGTCAGCCAGCAATTTGTACTGGGGGTGGGCGTAATTCTGATTGGGGTGGCTGCAGCTTTTATATTTTTAGGAAAAAAAGAGAGTGTTGAACCGCCGTCCGCTTCCCTGTCTGTAATTCCAATGGAAGTGAATTACCCTGCGCCTCAACTGTCACTTCAAAATATTAATGGGAAGACCGAGTCGTTGGAAGATTTTCGCGATCAAGTAGTTCTGGTTAATAATTGGGCTACCTGGTGTCCGCCTTGTAAGGCCGAAATTCCCACTCTCGAAGCCTATTACAAGGCGCACAGCGAGGAAGGCTTTGTCATTATCGGCATTGAAGCTGGTGAGTCTCAGAGTGATGTATTGAAGTTTGTGCAGGGAAGTGAGATTACTTACCCGATTTGGTTCGATCTTGAGAATGCGGCATTGAGCGCGTTTAAGAATTCCGGGCTTCCCAATTCCTATGTAATCGATCGCGAAGGCATTGTCCGGCTGGCCTGGGTGGGTGAGATCAACCGTGAAATACTTGAAAAATATGTGACACCCCTGGTGTTGGAAAATTAAATTGAATTTTGAAACGCAAAAAGAGAGAACCATTTTTTAGTTTTCTCTTTTTGCTATTATGTGTTTTGTGCAAAAAGCCCTTCCCTGGATTTTTTGAGGATGTTTTTTTAAGAAGGGAGTTTATCTTTTGTTGAGAAATACTGTGAGACAGTTTGTCGCAGAGTAATTGAACTCAGTTTATTTTTTTGAAACCCGGTCATAAATGGTAAACTCTATGAGAGTGTTTAATGGCTTTGTTGCCAAAGCCAGACCTATTAAATAATCTCTACATCCTGAGAATCAAAATAGATAAATCGCCATGCATGAATTATCCATCACAGAGTCTATATTAAAGATCGCGCTTGACCATGCCGAAAAAGCAAAAGCCAGACGCATCACTGATCTGCATATCGTCATGGGCGAACTTGCCAGCATGGTGGATGACTCGATCCAGTTTTACTGGGAGATCATCGCCAAAGATACAATTGCTGAAAAAGCAACTCTTCATTTTCGTCGTGTGGCTGCCGAATTGCAATGTATGACCTGCTTCGAGAAATATCATCCAACCGATAAAGAACTGGTCTGTCCAAAGTGCCATGGCGTTGACGCAAAGATCATCAAAGGCGAAGAGTTTGCGTTGGAGTCAATTGATGTAGAATAAAAAATACACAGACAGCTAGACACATAAACCAATACATACTTTGAAACATCCACACGGGGGGGGTGGTAGTTAGACAAACATAAAAGCCCGTGTTCATCCTTTCCCTTTTCGGAGTTCCCATGCCCCAAAATATTCCCATAGTAGAAAACATTATGAATGCCAATGACAAACTGGCGCAGAGCAACCGTGCGCGTATTGATGCAGCGGGAGTCTTTTCCATCAACATTCTTGCCTCACCAGGTGCAGGCAAGACTTCGCTGATTGAAAAGACCCTTCCTCTTCTTAAAGGAAAACTGCGCGTGGCAGCCATTGATGGCGATATCGCCACCTCAATTGACGCAGACCGTGCCGCAGCGGCGGGTGCTGGTGCAGCCATTCAAATTAACACCGGCGGAGATTGTCACCTTGATGCAGTTATGCTGCATGGTGCGCTCGAGCAAATCGACCTGACACAGTTCGATTTGCTCATCGTCGAAAATGTCGGCAACCTCGTCTGCCCCGCCAACTTCAAACTTGGCACACACAAAACCGTCCTCGTGGCATCTGTCCCTGAAGGCGACGACAAGCCTTATAAATATCCCGGCACCTATCGCGGCGTGGATGCGCTGGTCATCAACAAAATCGACCTGCTGCCCTACGTCAACTTCCGCATGGATTATTTCCAGCAAGGCGTGCAAGTCCTCAACCCGGGCGTCACCACTTTCCCGATCTCCTGCACCACAGGCGAAGGCCTCGATGCATGGGTCGAGTGGTTGATCCAAAACTCAAAAAAATAATGCAAGGATTGCGCGTTGATATCACAGGCATTGTGCAAGGGGTCGGTTTCCGACCCTTTGTTTACAATCTTGCCACGCGCCTCGAACTCAAAGGCTGGGTGAAAAATACATCCGCAGGTGTTGAAATCGAAGTGGATGGGAATCACGACACTTTGGATTTATTCATCCAAAAATTACGGGACGAAGCCCCGGCACTTTCCTCCATAGATGGATTCTCCGCATCTTTCCGCCCTGCCAACGGATTCAGTTCCTTCGACATTCGCCACTCTGAATCAGTAGACGGCGCCTTCCAGCCCATCTCACCAGACGTATCCATCTGCCCCGACTGCCTGCGCGAACTCTTTGACCCCAACGACCGCCGCTATCATTATCCTTTCATCAACTGCACCAACTGCGGACCGCGCTTCACCATCATCAAAGATATCCCCTACGACAGACCGAAGACAACCATGGCGGGTTTTCCTTTATGCCCTGATTGTGAACGCGAATACACTGACCCGACGAATCGTAGATTCCATGCGCAGCCTGTAGCGTGCCCGGTATGCGGGCCGAAGGTGTGGCTAATTATGGAGTCCGACAGCTTGCTGAAAGCAAGTTGGCGATCTCGCACTCCATAATGAAGATGCCCTTGTCGAAACCCGTTGTCTGCTATCTGAAGGAAAAATCCTCGCGATCAAAGGTCTCGGCGGATTTCATCTTGCGTGCGATGCGACCAATGCTGCATCTATTACTGAACTCCGCAATCGCAAACTACGCGTGGACAAGCCTTTCGCCTTAATGATGCCTGATATCGAAACCATTGAACAGCATTGTTTTGTGAATGATGCCGAACGTGAGTTATTGCAATCTGCGGCACGCCCGATTGTTTTGTTGAAAAAGAAACCAGAATCAACCATCGTGGAAGAAGTTTCGCCGAAACAAGATTGGCTCGGCGTAATGCTTCCGTATACGCCGCTTCATTATTTACTGTTCACTGACCACTACCCGCTATTCACTGCTCTTGTTTTTACCAGCGGTAATCTCTCTGAAGAACCGATTGCTACAGACAATGACGAAGCCCGCGAAAGACTCTCCAGGCTGGCTGATGCCTTTCTGATGCACGACCGTGATATTCATATTCGTTGTGATGATTCAGTTGTGAGAGTGTTTGACGACGAGTCATTGTCCGCGGCCCATCGTCCATCGTCCATTTATCCGCTGCGCCGTTCTCGCGGCTATGCTCCTTTTCCTGTCAAACTTCTTTTCGATGTGCCGCAAATATTGGCGGTTGGCTCGGAATTAAAAAATACATTTTGTATAACAAATAAGAATTATGCTTTTCTCAGTCACCACATAGGGGATATGGAAAACTATGAAACACTGAAATCCTTTGAGCAGGGTGTGGAGCATTTCGAGAAATTGTTCCGCGTGAAGCCTGAAGCCATTGCTTATGACCTTCATCCAAATTATTTGGCCACGCGTTATGCGCTCGAACGCGCTGAGCATGAAAACCTTCCGGCTTTTGGTGTGCAGCATCATCATGCGCACATTGCCGCTTGCATGGCAGAGCATGGACTCGACGGCTCGCGTCCTGTGATCGGTGTCTCATTTGACGGGACAGGTTACGGTGATGACGGCGCAATTTGGGGCGGTGAAATTTTGATCGCAGATTACAGATCGTATCAGCGGGCGTTTCATCTGGAATATTTCCCGTTGCCGGGTGGAGATGCGGCGATCAAAAAACCCGCCCGCACTGCGCTGGCTTTGTTATGGTCGCTCGGGTTGGAATGGGATGAGCGGCTTGATTCGGTGGCTGAATTTCGTGCCGAAGATCGGGTTGTGTTGCACGCACAATTGGAAAGAAAAATCAATACACCGATGACTTCTTCAATGGGGCGTTTGTTCGATGCGGCGGCTGCGTTGGCGGGTGTGCGGCAGAAAGTTAATTATGAAGGACAGGCGGCGATTGAGTTTGAGGCGTTGGTGGATGAAACCGAAAGGGAGAAATATTCCTTCGGACTGAATCAGGATAAGGTTCAGATAGGAAGCGTGGTTGAGGCGTTGGTCAGGGATGTGATGGCGGGAGTCCACACCTCAAAAATATCTGCTCGATTCCATAATGGGCTGGCTGAGTCGGTGCGGGAAATTTGCTTGAAAATTAAATCTGAAAAGGGAATTAATGAAGTGGTTTTGTCGGGCGGAGTCTGGCAGAATATCACCTTATTAGGACGTACTTTGTCACTATTAAGAAATGATGGTTTCAAAGTATACATACATCATGAAGTGCCGACAAATGACGGCGGGTTGTCCGAAAAAGGCGGGTTGCATATGGCGCGAGTGGATTTCGGCGGGATCTTCCGCGAAGCCTGTTTGGATTATGTGCCTGAAGCAACGGTTGGCGAGTATTGCATTATCCATGTGGGTTTTGCGATCAGCGTGTTGAGTGAATCAGAAGCGATGGAAACATTGGATTTGTTGCGGCAGATCGGGGCGATCGAGGAAGAATTGGGGCCTGAGCCAACACCATGAAGTATGTGACCGAATACCGTGATGCGGCGTTGGTGAAAAATGTGATCGAAGAAATCCGCCGCACAGTGACTCGCCCGTGGACATTGATGGAAATTTGCGGCGGACAGACTCATGCGATTGTGCGTCATGGCATTGACCAGTTGCTGCCACCTGAAATCGAATTGGTGCATGGCCCTGGCTGTCCTGTGTGTGTGACTCCGCTGGAGTTGATCGACAAGGCGCTGGCGATTGCTTCACAGCCAAATGTGATCTTCTGCTCGTATGGCGATATGCTGCGCGTGCCCGGTTCTGGTCGCGATCTGTTTTCTGTGAAGGCGCAGGGTGGGGACGTGCGCGTGGTTTATTCTCCACTGGATGCAGTGACGCTGGCGGAGAAACATCCTGATAAACAGGTTGTCTTTTTTGCCATCGGGTTTGAGACCACTGCGCCGCCAAATGTGATGAGTGTGATCCACGCCCAACGACTCGGGTTGAAAAATTTTTCTGTACTGGTTTCGCATGTGCGTGTTCCGCCTGCCATGAAAGCGATTTTGGGTTCGCCGCATAATCGTGTGCAGGGATTTTTGCTGGCGGGTCATGTCAATGCGGTGATGGGCTATCATGAATATCCGCCGCTGTTGGAGGAATTCCAGATCCCGATGGTGGTGACAGGTTTTGAGCCGCTCGACATTGTGCAGGGAATTTTGACCACTGTGCAATTGCTTGAAGCAGGAAAAATTGAAATTGCAAATGCTTATCAACGCGCAGTAACTTTTGAAGGACTAAAACCTGCACAGGATGCAATTCATAAGATATTTATGGAATGTGACCGCACCTGGCGCGGCATTGGCATGATTCCCATGAGCGGCTGGTGTCTGCGGCCTGAGTTTGATGAATTCAATGCTGAGAAGAGATTCAATGTGGGCGATATCCATACGAAAGAATCTTCGTTGTGTATTGCGGGTCAAATTTTGCAGGGATTGAAGAAGCCGCATGATTGTCCCGCGTTTGGCAAGGAATGCACGACTGAAAATCCGCTCGGCGCGACGATGGTTTCGTCTGAGGGTGCGTGTGCGGCGTACTACAAATATGGGAGATAGGTAATTGGAGATTGGTAATTACCAATCTCCAATTACCTATTACCAGTTACTCTTGAGGTTTTATGACTAACGAAACAATAAACATCGAAGGCGCGGTTTGTACACCGCCATTGCCGCATGGTGAGCAAATTGTGATGGGGCATGGCGCGGGCGGACGCATGAGTCACCAGTTGATTCAAAAGGCGTTCATGTCTGCGTTTGATAACCCTGCTTTGCGTGCGGGGGATGATGCGGCGCAGCTTGAGTCAAATTTGCATTGCAAAACTTTCCATTAGTACCGATGCGCATGTGGTCTTTCCGCTGTTTTTCCCCGGCGGAGATATTGGCAAATTGGCGGTCTGCGGCACGGTTAATGATGTGGCGATGCTTGGCGCGAAACCGCTCTACCTGACGGCGGGATTCATCCTTGAAGAAGGTCTGCCGATGGAAACGCTCAAACAGGTGGTGGCTTCGATGAGAGCCGCTGCGGATGAGGCGGGCGTACAAATTGTGGCGGGCGATACAAAGGTTGTGCAAAAAGGAAAAGCTGACGGGCTTTACATCACCACTGCTGGTGTGGGTGTAGTGCGCGAGGGAGTCAACATCAGCGGGGCTAATGCCAAAGTTGGAGATGTGGTCATTTTGTCGGGTTCGATTGGCGACCACGGTATTGCGGTTCTAGGCGCACGCGGTGAATTGGGTTTTGAATCCACACTTCAAAGTGATGTGGCTCCACTCAATCATTTGATTGAGGCGATGCTGGATGTCAGCAATAACGTCCACGTTTTGCGTGATCCCACGCGCGGCGGATTGGCGACGACATTAAATGAAATTGCAGCGCAATCCAATGTTGGAATTTCACTGAATGAGCAAGCCATTCCTGTTCACCCTGAAGTCAATGCTGCGTGTGAAATGCTGGGCTTTGATGCTCTGTATGTTGCCAATGAAGGTAAATTGGTTGCCGTTGTTGCAAAAGAAGATGCCGGTAAAATTCTGGCTGTGATGAAGCAGACTCGCTATGGCGAAGGCGCGGTCATCATCGGAGAAGTCACCGCCGAGCCGCGCGGACGTGTCTTGCTCAAGACCGCGCTGGGCAGTACCCGCATTGTGGATATGCTGGCTGGCGAGATGTTGCCAAGAATTTGTTGATGACTGACTGGAAAAGACTTCGCCATTGAGATGTGAAGTGACCAGGAAAAGAGAAATAGTCCAATCGCAGACAAGCCGCGTACATAGTGATAAAGTTGGGGGTGATTGGAGTTAAGTAACACAGGACATAAGTAGAGTGTTTTTTCACTTACTCTTATGGGTTTTTTATAAGGACTCAAATCTGATTGTTCTTAAAAAATTTCGTTTATAATTTGAACAAAAGCATGTATTTTTTATTGATAACCTAAAAAATTGGATCAAACTTTTCCCTCTTCCCCTTTTTCAAAACCAAATCTTGCTGATGCCATCCGCCAGGTTGACATCTTACAGCGCGTCATTGTATCGATCAGCAGCGGCTTGACCCTGGAGCCCTTGCTGTCAAAAATCCTGGATGGCGCTATCGTTCTCACGCGGGCGACGCATGGGACGATCGGTTTGGTCGTTGATTTGGCGGAGGGACCGGTGATTCGGACGGTGGCAACCTACAATATGCCTGATGGAGAGCTGGGGGCTGAAATGGCATCCGGGGTTGGGTTGGCTGGTTGTGTGCTGAAAGAAGACAGAACGATTCGGCTGGATCGATATGGCGATCTTGACTATCCAACACTGCCTGAACTTGCCGAGCATTCCGTCCTTGGCGTGCCGATCCGCTGGGGGGAAAAGATGATCGGTTTCTTTGGCATTGGCGCCGCAGCATCGCACCATTTCAACGAATGGGATGCGGAGACTTTGGAACTTTTGGCAAGTATGCGGCAATCGCCATTCACAACGCAAATCTATTTGAGACAAGCGAACAGGCGCTGGGGGAACTTCGTTTACTATATGCCACAAGTCAGCGTATCAGTCTGGCTGGCAACGTGGATGAAGTAATCTCGGCATACCTTGATCAGGTTGCTGAGCATGGACGGTATATTTGTAATGTTTGTCTCTATGAATTTGATGCTCAAGATCAGCGGGTTGCCGTGATCATTCGCGGGCGTTGGAATCCAGAGGAAGGCTCGCAGCAGCTTGAAGAACGTATTCCATATTCGTATGATGATCTTGATGCTCTGCTGGATGATGGACAGACTGTAACCATTAGCGATGTGCGCACAGATTCGCGTGTCACCACGCATTTACGTGAAATGCAGGAAGAGTCAGGGCGTCCGGCACTGGCGATGTGTCCGTTAATGGTTCGTGGACGGCGTATTGGAGTGGTGGTACTTAGCTACCCGGGTATTCATAAGTGGACTGAAGTTAGTTTGTGGCCTTATCAAGCTACGGCAGCCCAATTGGCCACTGCCATTGACAGTCGTATGCAACAAGGGTTGTTGTATGAACGTGTTCAGCAATTGGCTGTATTGCAGGAACGTCAACGGCTGGCTCGTGAGCTGCATGATTCGGTAACGCAATTGATTTTCAGCACCACGCTCATTGCTCAATCGATTACTCCAGCCTGGAAACGTGATCCACTTGAAGGTCAGCTTCGTGTCGACCGTCTGCTTGAATTGAGTCAGACAGCGTTACGTGAGATGCGTTCCCTGCTCTTTGAGTTGAATATTGGAGAAGATAAAAAGATCGATGGCGCATCCCCGTTGACTGGATTGGAGCGGGTAAATCGGCATGGTTTGCTGGAAGCGTTGCATTTATTGGCAGGTGATTTTCC
>NZ_JADJUO010000028.1:0-50585 GCF_016717045.1 Candidatus Villigracilis proximus
CATGCAGCTAAAAAAACCTACCAACAACGCTCTTTAGATGTATTAGGCAAGTATTTCCAGAACTGCAAGCAAATGGGGAATGCCAGCCTTGCGTTTTTATGCCACCACACTGGATGTCTTAGGCAGGCATTAACTATCATGAAGTGGAAGAATTGCCTGGCTTACCTTACGTTTGTCTGCGTACTGCCAACGGACGGCGGCAAAAGCGCTCCATGGCGTCTCATGCAGTCAGTGTGGCAATTCGTGATTTTCTCGGGCTCGATCATTCCTTTGTGTTGTGGCTGACCCCGTCTACACCCATTCGCGACCAAACCCTCAAAGCCCTGAAAGACCGCAAGCATCCTTACCGCAGCGCGCTCGAAAGCACCTTGGGCAGCGTTACCGTCTTGGAACTGGAGTGAAGCCTTGTATCTGTCACCGTCCACGCTCAGTACCGAGACCGTGATTTTGGTCACCACCACGCAAGCCTTCCGTATTGGTGAAACTGAATTACGCAAAGTCTTGAAGCCTCGGGCGCATTGATGGAGTCATTTCGATACCGTCCCTGCTTCGGCGGAAGTGGATCGTTATGAGAACGGCAAACCCATTCCCTCACTTGCCAATCTTCTGCGCCTGCATCGTCCCGTTGTGATTGTGGATGAAGCGCAAAACGTCCGCTCGCAGCTTTCGTTTGAAACCCTCGCCCGTTTCAATCCCTCCTGCATTTTGGAATTCACTGCCACACCGCACCGCGAAGATCATCCCAGCAATGTGCTGTACAGCATATCCGCGCGTGAACTCAAAGCCGAGTCCATGATCAAGCTGCCCTTGCGCCTTGAAACCCGCACAGACTGGAAGGAACTCATCGGCGACGCCATTCTCAAACTCAAGGAATTGGAAGAGGCTACGCCGAAGCCGAACGCGCCCAAACAGGCGACTACCTCCGCCCGATCATGCTCCTGCAAGCACAACCGCTTCGCACTGGAAAGCAAACTGTTTCTGTTGAAGTGGTTGAATCCCTGTCTGATAGAGGATTACAACATTCCCGCCGAACAAATTATCCGCGCCACAGGTAAGGACGATGAACTTGGCGATATGGATTTGACTGCAACGAATTGTCCCGTGCGTTACATCATCACCGTGCAAAAACTGCGTGAAGGCTGGGACTGTTCCTTTGCCTATGTACTTTGCTCCGTAGCCGAGCAACACAGCGCAACCGCCGTTGAACAAATTGTTGGGCGTGTATTGCGTATGCCAAAAGCCACGCGCAAACAAACGCCTGAATTGAACATGGCGTATGCCTATATTGCCTCGTCCAACTTTATTGAAACGCTCAACACCCTTGCCGACGCACTGGTTGAAAACGGCTTTGAAAAACAGGAAGCTGCACAACTGGTCACACAAGGTACGCCCAAAGACTTTGGCCCGCTGTTTGGCTATCGTGCAACAGGCGGCGAAACAATAGCCTTCAAAATCGCCGAAGCCCCGCACTCGAAAAGCTTTCCGATGAACTGGCAAGCAAAGTCAGATATGACGCCAAGACACACACGCTGGAACTTCCTGCTGGCATTACGGCAGAAGAAATCGAAGCCATTAAACCTGCCTTCAAAAATAAAGAATCCCGATTGGCTTTCGCTCAAAATGTGAAAGATAGTAAGGCGCGTTATGTCGTAACCAAAACCACGCCATCCGAACGCGGCGAAGTCTTTTCAATTCCAGTGCTTGCGTATCGTCAAGGCAAATACCTTGAACAACTCGAAGAAACCCATTTCCATGATTACGAATGGGAACTCCCTAGGAAAGACGCCAACTTAACCGAAGCCGAATTCAGCACAGACCGTCCCGCCCCCAAACAAGGCGAAGTGGATGTAAGTGATGAAGGCAAGGTTAAGCAAGTCCTGCAAAACCTGAAAGATCAATTGTCCCTGCTCAAAGTGGATTTAGGCTGGAAGTCCCCGACCTTGTCCACTGGCTGGATAGAAACTTTCTGCATCATGACCTGACCGCCAATGAAACAGGCGTGTATCTCACTGCACTTGTTAATAACCTGATCGAGAAGCGCAAGATTTCATTGAATACCCTTGTCCGCGAAAAATACCGTCTGCGTGATGCAGTGATGAGAAAGATAGATGAGTATCGCAACTCCGCGCATGAACAGGCATTCAAATCCTTCTTCGATACCAAAAGCAAAGTGGAAGTGACGCCTGAACAGCATTTTCCTTTGACCGCTTGAATACCCAATACCTGTCAACCTCGCTATATCGTGGTCAACACGACTTCAAGAAACATTACTATCCCGATGTTGGCAAATTCGACAGCAACGAAGAAAAGCAATGCGCCGAATTTATTGATACTTTGGATGAAGTTGATTGCTGGGTGAGAAACATCAGCAACCAACCCTCGCGCTCCTTCTGGTATCAAACCCCACAGACCGCTTCTACCCTGACTTTGTCTGCAAACTAAAAGACGGGCGCTATCTGGTCGTTGAATATAAAGGCGCTCATCTCTACAAAGCCGCCGAAGAAAATCGCCAAATTGGCGAGTTATGGGAGAAGAGAAGCAAAGGTCAATGTCTGTTCGTGATGCCGACGGATCGAAAACATGATGTCATTTTAGCGAAGATGAAATGAGGAAATAAAAAATGAATATATATGAAGATACAAACCCGCGAGAATTAAAAGATTTATTACGACAAATCCATAAAGGGGAAGCCGTTTTGCCAGACTTCCAGCGTAATTTTGTTTGGGACCCTTATATGACAATGGAATTGATTATTTCCATTGCAGAAAATTACCCTGCGGGAAGTCTCTTACGAATCGAAATACACAAAACCTATTTGCGTACCGAGGAGTTTATGGAGCACCCAGCTTGATGAAACAAAACCAGTTTATTTGGTTTTAGATGGACAACAAAGACTTACATCTTTATACCAAGCATTCTATGGCGTTGGAGAAAAAATTCTTTCTAAACCTAAAGAAAATGATGAGTGGACAAGACTTCGAAGATTGTATTTTCTACTTTAGATATAATCACAAAAAGCAAAAGCTACGAAAACATGGAAGTGCAAATCAAAGAACTTGTCATGCCCCCTGAAATACTCAAGGGAGGTGGTGGTGAATATAATAAATGGGTAAGGGAAATTTCCCGTGCTTTGGTGGACGATGGAGAAAGAATTCGTCTTGAAGATAGCCTGTACGGCGTAGATCATTGGGTACAGGTTTTTGACGATTATAAATTCCCTGTAGTTACACTTTCCGATAGTACCAGTGCCGAGGCAGGTGTGTACCATCTTCGAAACGCTAAATCGCACTGGTGTTAAGTTGAGTCCTTTTGAATTGCTAACTGCTCGTTTCTGGCATCGGCAATTAAAACTTGCGGGGGAAAAATGGGCAAGTGCAATTGAAACTTACCCAATCATAGAAGACTTTGAGGTTGACCCGTATTACGTCCTTCAAGTTATTTCAATGATTTCCAAGGAAAGCCACTCCTAAAACGTTTCAGAGGTTATGAATCTGGACAAGGAAGTTGTTGAGAAGTACTGGGATGATGCTATTGATGGGTTGCAAAAAGCCCTGTCTTTTCTACAGAATCAATGTGGCATAGTGATACCAAGTTTATTGCCCTACACCACAATTGTAATTCCGCTGGCAGGTATGTTTTCGAGAATAAGCGTCCTGAAAGGTCCTAAAATTGGGGCAGCAAAAGATAAAATCGAAAAATGGTACTGGTGCGCTGTGTTTGGACAAAAATACGAAAGCTCACCCAATTCGCAGGCGGCAATTGACTTTCAGGAAGTAACTAAATGGGTCGATGGCGATAAAACTCCAGAAACTATTGAAAACTTCCTGTTTGATCCCGCCAACAATATTTATTACACCACGCCAGCGGGCAGTTTATCGCGGAGCTCTTGGTTTGATTATGAAAAATCACGCTAGAGACTTCTATAGCCACAATATTCTCAACGCACAAGTAATCAGACAAAATGAGTTGATGATCATCATATCTTTCCTACAAATATCTTGAAGGAAAAGGCGTGGAAGCAAAGCAGAAAGTGGGATTGTGTCCTGAACCATACGTTTATTGATCGTAAAACAAATATCCGCATTAAAGACCGTGCGCCTTCTGATTACATGCAAGAAATAATGAACGAACGCAAAGAAGAGAAATTTGACGAATTGCTCAATTCGCATATTCTTCCTACTCAAGAAGACAACTACTTTTTTACAGATGACTATGAAGGCTTTCTCAAATGGCGACAAGACAGCATTTGGAGAGAAATAAAGAAAGTTACATCTTTAAGAAACTCGATGGAAAACAAATCATCCAAAATCTGGCGCTCAGTGTCCGCCAGCCGTTTGCAGACCAGATCATGCAAGGCACAAAGAAAATAGAATACCGTAATATGCTGACGAGAATACGCGGCACAGTTTATATATACGCCAGTAAAACGCCAAAGCTTGAAGCCTACGAGAAAATGAAAGTGGAGCCGGGTACTTTTCCGGTTGGTGTATTGGTGGGTACGGTTGAAAATCGTTGATTGCAAAGGAAAGCTGGGGAGAGTTCCACTGGATACTTGCAAACCCGAAGCGCTTGAAAACGCTGATCGTGCCGGAAGGACATCCGCAGCCTGTGGTTCAAGCCTTTTAAGGAGTAAGTAATGACTGGAAAATATACCCCTCTTGAAAATTACCTGCGTGACCTTCCCTGCATCTCAAAAGGAAGTACCTTTGTCTTTTGAGCAGATCAGAAAGAATATTAAATGACAAACTGCCACCGTCAGCCTATCAATATCAGGCATGGTGGGCAAATCAAAAAGAAGGATCGCACGTTGAAGCATTTGCGTGGATGGATGCAGGCTGGTTGGTTGATACGGTTAATTTCGCCCAGAAGTGGGTTCGGTTCGTAAGACAGTAAACTCAATATGTTGGAGCAATCGCAGTGAACATTGAAGAAGCAAAGAAAGTTTTATGGCTGAAAAGCAATCCCCGTCCGATTGGGGAGTTGTTGAATGAAGGGTATCTGAATCAATCTCGGCTGGAATGGGCAGCAGAAAGCATACGACCCTGCGCTTAAAGAGGCCGCTAAACTTCTATTGAATTGGAGAAGCAGGCAGCATCTCAGGTTGCAGGTGATAAGAAATCGTCTCTGCCTTCGGGATTCAACTACCGAGCGGAGCAAGTCTTGATCAGGCTCGCGCAACCCTGGCCTTTTTCGCCATTCAAAGGTCAACCGATGGGGATGCTGGTTGAAACCAAGCAGATATCCATTAAAGACCTGGGGTTTGCGATAGAAAACGCATGGGATGAACGGGCTCGTAAGGCGGCGATGGTATTGATGCTTGTTCGGCTGGATCAGGTAATAAAAGCGCCGGAAGAACCTGCGGGTCTTCTGCATGTGGTTTCTGGAGGAAGAAGCTACGCGGAATATAAGCAGGATCAGCTAACCCTGCTTCAAGGGATGTTGTTTGGCGGGCTCCTGGCTTTGTCTTTTGCATGGCTTGTATGGATTTTTGTTGTACGGGAGACAAATCGAACAAGTACTACAATCTCAAGTGTAATATCAACTTCCGCAGGGATTATTGCATTGGTTGTTGTCATAGTGTTGTTTATTGGTTTGATGGCGTTAACTCTATTTGTAATTGATAAAATCATGAACAAAATAGATAAAGAAAAACGCAACTATCGCAAGGGGGAAGAAGGGGAGAATAAAACTGTTGAAATTATGGGGCAGGCGTTGGACGGTAATTGGTCACTGTTTCGGAATGTCGTTCTCCTGGGCGCAGGAAAGACCGACCTTGATGCGGTATTGGTTGGACCCTCTGGCGTTTGGGTATTGGAGGTCAAGGCATTTACCGGAGAGTACAGAAATATTGGCGAACAGTGGGAGTATCGTATTGGGAATCGCTGGAACTTATACAAGAAAAGCCCAAGCCGTCAGGCAAAGAATAATGCAGTGCGGTTATCTGATTTCTTTAAAGCTGATAACATCTCGCAATGGGTTAATAGTGCGTTGTCTGGGCCAATCAGGAAAACCCGCTCACCGTGGAAAACCCATCCACGGCAGTATGGTCACTGGATCGATTGCAGGATGAACTTGGGAAATGTGGCATGGCGCTCTGATTCCAGACTCAGAGAAAGCAGATCATTGATAAATTATCAAAGCTATGAAAACAAAGGGAAGCATATAAGTAAAGTTTGCTTAAAACCATTACGGGTGTCGCATTGTCCACGAAGCTGGTTGAAAATTGTGCTTGGTTGTCCCTTATGATTGATATATAATCGGAGTAATACGATATATGGAGGAAATTATGATGTTACATATGGCTCCTGTTTCAATTCCTGGTGTGGTTATTCGTCCACCCAAATCCGCTCCGGGGGCGGGGAAGAGAAAAAAACCCGCACCGAATAATAAGCCGGCAAAAAGAAAGCCAACGGGAAACAAGTCGGTAAAGAAGAAGACAGTAAAAAAGACAACAGTCAAAAAGCAGCCTAAAGCTTAGGTCATTTTCTCGATGCACAGCCCGATGGAATAAATAAACCAAGACGTGAATGCCTTCACCGGTTACCTTGAAAAATTTGGCAGTAACTTCCTTGTTGCTGCCATGATCCCGTCCATGGGGTTGGTGATTGCGTGCATGGTGGTCTTTGATCCCATACTCCGACTATCCGAGTCTTTTCAAGTCAAGGATGGGATTTATTCCATTATTGGTATTGGCTTTTTGATTTTGATTCAACAGTTATTATCGGTTTTACCTTAACAGATCTTAATACATTTTATTCTCAAAAGTGTTTGAAGGGTATGTGTTTATACACCGCCTGCCTTTGCTAAAAAGATGGATATTCCGAAAGCCAAAAAAATTATTTGAGAAATTACCACTCTTAAAAAGAAGATTGGGAAATCAAAAAAAAAGAAAGTCAGAATGGATGAAGATTTGCTGGATGCCTCAGGAAAGTTGAGCACTTCGCAAAGGTTAATAGATACGACAAAATTATCCGCCTCTCACAACCGGCATTATGCCAACGAAATTTGGCAATATACTCAAGCCTCCGGAAGCATGCTCAGTGACACGCTATGGATTGATGCTGTTGAGTTTTGGCCGCGTTTGCTGCAAGTAATTCCTCCCACGTACAGACAATCCATAGAAGAAGCCCGGAATGAACTTTCTTTTCTGGTAAATATGTCTTCGCTTTCCTTTGTCCTTTTTGTTCTGTGTTTACTTGCAATCCTTGGTAACGCCCCATCGCCGGGTACATCGGATTTAATGAGCGTGCTTTTGAATTCGCTTCGCTACGTTACAGCAGGCGTCTTGTCACTTGCATCGATTTGGTTTTTTAATAGGGCTGCATTGTTTTCTGTTGGTGCTTTTGGCGCGATGATCCGCAGTGCATACGACTTATTCCGGCTGGATTTACTTCATCAGTTTCGCTAAAACATCCCAAAGAGTCAGCGAGGAATTTGAAGTGTGGACAAACTTGGGACAATTTATTATTTGGGACAGGGTCTTTGGGTTTAATACAATAAATTTGATAAAAAATAGGGCAAAGAAAAAGTAACGTCGGCCAGTACATCACACACTGTAACAAGGGAGTATTACATAAATGGAACTACTTAACGTCTTTGCCATGGTCGGCATGGTCATCAACGACCTGATGGCAATCTTCAGTATCGTGGGCAGTACCATCTTATTGTTTGGTGCATTTTCCAAAGCGCCTCTCAAGCGTTAGCAAGGAGAAAATTGCCGATTGGACATGTTGGGACTGATCTTTGGTGGATTGTTTCAAATCTCAATGGTAATTACCGGCACAACGCCCGAACTCATTGGCATTATTTTTCGTATGTCTGCACTGATGGTGAACGCCCTGCTGGGTATATCTGCATTAATGCTGGCTGGTCGGTGGATGATCCGGCGTGTATTGAAGTAATTTGCATGTTGCAGGCTTGAGCCTTGTCTTTAAAATAAGTTATGATCGACACGGGACAGGCCAAAAGGCGTGCCCCAATTCTATGAAACATAAAGGAAAAAACCATGACAGAAACAAATGTCCTACCCTGGATCGAAGTTAACGAAATGATGGACGAGGAATACCGTCAACAGGTGGTAGCAGATGCGCTGGGGTATTATCCCAAGGCCTCGCCGGAATTGAATAAATTTGCATTGGCCGTCTTCAAGAATACGATCCATGTCAACGGGTTTCGCTCATTCCAGAGCATTCCGCTGCACATGGTGAAAATGCAGGTGGTTAAAGAATTCAAGGTCAACACTCTGCTGGCTGAGGCGGTCATCTGTTTGTGGGCGGAGAAGCAGCACGAGATCATTGAAACCCTTGCCAACGCCGCGCGCGAAGCGAATATCCCCGTCCCTGCAAAATGGGGCTGGGAGGAAGGGCGGTACGGCTTTGTGCAGAGCGAAGATCCGCAGGAGATTGAAAAGCTGGCGTCTGCCCTGTCCGCAGAAAAGACAAAGCCTGAAGCCGATCATTATATTTTGGCTGGCTTATGGATTAAACCACAGTCTTTTGTAGAAAAAACGCAGGAGTAATATCCGCCCATATCTGCCATGATTTTGTCAGACGGGATTAAGAGACTGTTTAATAACTTAATCCAAGCTGCGATCTTGAATTGCGGCCACTCCATGAAAACCCTTTGGCCGCGAACACTTGCCCGAGCGCCAGTGCGGTGTTGCACGAATTTCGCGAATCCGAGAAAAAATCCGTGCCAATTCGCGAAATTCGTGGCAAAGGTTTTGGCATTTGTGGGTAAAGACACTAAGTCACGAAGTTTTTTCCTTAGAGACTGTTTCTTAAGTACACGGACGCGGAGCGCACTGACGCTTCGCGCACGGAAAAGAACGGATTTTTTTAGGATTTATCCGTGATTGCCCGTGCAATCTGTCAAATCCGTGTACAAAATAACTCTAAGAAACGCTCTCTTAGAGAATCTTAGAGTCCTTGTGGTCAAAAAACCAGACTTATTCTATACCGCCGCCTAACTTGATTTCTCGCCCAGGTCTATTTTTCTCGCAACATAATTTTCATAATCAGGCACAAGGCGGTCGTAGGCGCTATCCATCAATGGCGATGAGATCATAAAATCTGCTGAGGCGCGATTGTTGGCAATGGGAATATTCCATACCACCGCCATGCGCAGCAATGCTTTGACATCCGGGTCGTGCGGCTGCGGTTCCAACGGATCCCAGAAAAAAATGAGGAAATCAATTTTCCCCTCCACGATCTTCGCGCCGATCTGTTGGTCGCCGCCGAGCGGTCCGCTTTTGAGTTTGACAACTTTAAAACCAAGCTGCTGTTCCAGAATTCTGCCCGTTGTGCCCGTTGCAAAAATTTGATGATGTGCCAACAGATCACGGTTGAATTTCGCCCACTCAAGCAGGTCACGTTTTTTATTATCATGCGCCACGAGCGCTATTTTTTTGTCATGTTCCATTGGGATCTTTTTATGAGCCATGAAGTTGCTCCTTTTTATTTCCAGATATGTCCGTATTCAAACTCACCTTTGAGCGGTTGACCCTCGGCAAAACGTTCGAGCCTGAACGAACTGATATCCACAGTTTTGGATTTTCCATCAAGAATTAATTCGGACATGCTCGCGCCGACAGCCGGGGAGATCTTGAAGCCTGTGCCGCTTAATCCGCAGGCGACGTAAAAACCAGCGGGTCCTGCCGCGCCGAGAATGGGTCGCTGGTCCTGTGAGAGACCATCCCTCCCGACATGGATCGAGTGCAGTCCGCTCTCTTCTATTTTGGGCATGCGCTTGACCATGTTATCGATCAAGTTATTAAGGAAGTTTTTCGTCGGCGTTTGATCTTCCGCGTCGGGCGGCTCGTTACGCATAGACTCATCTTCACCCGCAGCGAGGATCAACGCGCCGCCTTCAGGACGGAAATAACAATTGACCGTGTCATCGATCACAGCGGGGAAGTTCCCCAGCATAGGCGGACGATGCAGAAAGGCCACGTCGTGCGTCCAGGTTTCGAGCGGAATATTTACATCGGCCATTTTCGCAACTTCTGCGGCCCAGGTTCCGGCGGCGTTGATGACGATCGGCGCGGAGAAGTCACCCTGATTGGTAGTGACACCGCTCACACGTCCGCTGGCGATGTGGATGGCCGTGACTTCACAATTCTGCATCAGCGTGGCACCATTTCGTTTCGCAGAATCAAGCATCGAGTTTGTAGTCAGAGTCGCGTCTGCATAGCCAGAGTCAGGCTCGTAGGCGGCAAAGTCAAATTGATCAGTTAAAAAATCGGGGGCGAGTTTTTTAACATCCGCCGCAGAAATGATGGACGTGTTGATGCCAATGCGCTGTTGATTGCCGACGTTGCCGCGCAGTCGGTCTTCATGTTCGCGTTTTGCGATCTGCAAAAAACCGGTTTGCTTGAAACCGCATTCGCCGCCCACCCGTTCACGCCAGTTGATAAAATATTTGCTAAAGCTTACAAATGCCAGTTCAGACTCAGCCTTGAGATCGTAATGCATACGGACAAGTCCGCTGGAGTGACCGGTGGCACCGGACGCAACCGTTTTGCGTTCGAGGATCAGCGGCTTCAGTCCGCGCTCGGCAAGATGAAAAGCAATGCTGACGCCGATCACGCCCGCACCGATAATAATGGCATCGTGAGATTGAGTCATGATGTTTCCTTTTTATTTGGATTGCGGAATTTACTCCGCCGGTTCTCAAAAGTATTTTACCGCTGATCTCTTTTTCTCTCTTTCAAAAATTATGGCTGGAGGGTATAAAGGGAATATAAAATAAAATGTCTCTCCTGTTTTTGGCGGGATGACGATATATTCAAAAGAATATCTGCCGCGAATTTCGCTGATTACCAACACCCACGATTCATGAATTCGAGAAATTCGTGGCTACGGTTTTGGCTTTTCCGTTAAAAAAATAAAGCCATAAAAAGGAAACTCATATGCCCAAAAATGAAAGCAATACCGTCTGGTCTTCAGAGCAGGGAGACCTGCGCAAGCAAACGCAAACTTCTGCCAATCTTAAATCACTGCCGCCGCAACAGCAGACCATTTACCTGCATCGCGATTCCAGCGGACGCGGCGGCAAGGCCGTGACGTTGGTCAAAAAGCTTGTCCTGTCTGAAGATGATCTGAAAGCATTGGCGAAAAAATTAAAACAGGAATGCGGCACAGGTGGAACGGTCAAGGATGGCATCATCGAAATCCAGGGCGAACAGCGTGAAAAGATCGCCGGCGTTTTGCAGAAGCTGGGATATAAAGTGAAGATCGCTGGCGGATAGCCATTGCGTCTCAAATTTTTTTACGGCTATAATCATATTCCCCATGCAAAAAAATCCACGTTTATCTTCCATGATCGATCATCTGCTTCGACAATCGAAACGCTATAAGTCAGTGCATCTTGCGGCTGGCACGCTCATTTCATTTGATGATCAGCAGATCCACGCGCAATGGAATGAATCACCCCTTGCGCAAACCACATTAACGATTCGCCGCGTGCCTGCCCAACAGCAATGCATGGTCTGTTTTGAAAAATATCAACCCGCCCGCGTTGAAGTCTCATGTCCACAGTGTGGAAGTGTCGGCGCAAAGATCATCGCGGGGGAGGAGTTTTATTTTGAATCAATTGAGGAAGAAAATGCATAAACGACTTTTTCTTTGGATCGGACTTTTGCTGACGATCCTCGCTTGTAATATGGGTTCATCCGCGCCCACCCCGACCTCGAACCTGCTCGCCACACTGGCGGCATCCACGCCGCTGTCAGGGAATCCCGCCGCCACAGCCGGTGTTGTTTCAACGCCCATGTTCAATGCGGCCACCCCTGTTCCCACCGCTTTATTTTTATCCACCGTATCTGTCCCGACATCCTCTTCCACCATTCAGCCCAGAGGAAAGATCGTTTTTACCTGTCAGATATTCAAAGTGCAAGCCAGCAATCAGATCTGTATCATCAATGCCGATGGCACAGGTTTCCGCCGCCTGACCACAGACAGCAACGTCCAGCATTACTATCCGTCATTATCTCCCGATGGATACAGTGTGGTATACGCGGCCTTTCGTGAATCAAACGTTTACGAGATCTATGAAATGAACATCGCCTCAGGCAATGTCAAACAGTTGACCAACAAACTTGGCATCCTGAACGCGCCGGAAATTTCACCCGATGGGAAATATATTGTTTTCAAACATTCCACCGGCGCCTCAAACAAGAACGCGATCTGGATCATGGATCGGAATGGCGAAAACGCGGGCAACATTCCCAGAGCCTTTGGCTGGGACCCAACCTGGTCGCCTGATGGAAAATATATTCTCTTCGCTTCCGATATGGATGGCTCGATCCAGTTGTACACCATCCGCGTCAATGGTAAGGAGCTAAAAAAGATCAGCAATCTACCTGCAATCCGCGGACGAAGCGACTGGTCACCTGACGGACAATTCATCGTCACCTACTCCGGTGAGCCGTGGAACCGCGAAGTGTATATTATGAATTTTGATGGCTCAGGCGCGCGCATACTTTCACCAACCGGCGGAAATTCACAAGGCCCGTCCATTTCACCGGATGGTCAGTGGGTGGCTTTCACCGCCTACTTCGATCACCCCGGCGATGACCACGGCTGTGAAATTTACATCATGCGTGTCGACGGCACAGACCTGCGCCGCTTAACCAGTAATGATTATTGTGATTATCAGCCTCGCTGGGGACAATAAACACATGACACCCCATCAGGGTTGGACGAATCTTTGCGTTGATTTTAGAGTCATTTCACTCGTTTCGGAGTAATGATGCGTAAGGTGAGTTATTAAATGGTCTCTGAGCGCACCCATATGAAAAGACTATTTACTTAACTTATTTTTTACATGGCATAAACAGGAGTATTTGAATGGACATTAAAGGTAAAGTCGTGATTGTCACCGGCGCTTCTTCTGGAATTGGCGAAGCTGCCGCCCGTGAATTCGGACGCGAAGGCGCAACCGTTGTTCTCGCTGCCCGCCGTGTTGATAAATTACAAGCTCTCGCAAAGGAAGTCAACGCGATGAACACCAGCGCGCAGACTCTGGTCGTGCAGGCCGACTTGTCGAAACTTGAAGATATTCAATCCATGATCGCACAAACCCTCGAAAGATTTGGGCGCATCGATGTGCTGGTCAACAACGCCGGCTTTGGCCGCCTGGACTGGCTCGAAAATCTTGACCCGATTAAAGATATTCAAGCGCAAATGGATGTGAATATAATGGGCGTCATCCAAACCACGCGCCAGGTTTTGCCGATCATGATGAAACAGCGCGCCGGCAGCATTATCAACATGTGTTCCATGGCCGGGTTGGTGGGTACGCCCACCTATTCCATTTATGCCGCCACCAAACACGCCGTGCATGGATTCTCCGAAGCCCTGCGGCGCGAGGTCAAACCGTGGGGCATCGATGTCTCTCTGATTTACCCAGGCGGCGTAGTGACCGAATTCACCCAACACGCGGGCATCAAACGCAAGACCAGCGCCAAAACGCCGAAGTTCATGCTGTTAACCGCCGAACAGGTTGGAGCGGCGGTGGTCCGGCTGGTACGTCGTCCGCGGCGCATGTTGGTCATCCCCTGGCTGTGGAATGTGACCGTCCTCATGAATAAATTATTTCCCGGCCTGGTGGATTACACCACCATCAAACGCTTTACCATTCCCGAGCGTGCAGAAGAATTGAATATCAAATAAAATGTACTACACAGGAAATATAAAAATTCCTGAAATCAAATCATGGAGAAAAAATAATGGGTTTCTTTTCTAGTTTGTTTGGGCCGTCTGCGCCCGTGATCAGCGCAACTGAATTAAGTGAAAAACTAAAATTTGGCAAACACCCGATGGTGATCGATGTGCGTCAGCCTGAGGAATTTCGTCAGGGTCACATCGCCGGAGCGAAGTTAATTCCGCTGGGTGAGATTCATAAACGCATGGGCGAATTGCCAAAAGGGCGGGAGATCATTTGCGTCTGCGCTTCGGGCAGCCGCAGTAGTTCCGCCGCAAAGACTTTGCTCAAAGAGGGTTACACTGTATTTGATATGCAGGGCGGTATGCACGCATGGCGTCACGCAAAATTGCCAATGCAAAAAGGTTAAACAAAAAATGGCGCAACCCGGGTTGCGCCATTTTTATTTATTCCGCTGATCCCGCTTCCTTGATATCCTTTAAATTTAATCGATAATTGACACGCCCGTTGAATTCGTTGACTTCATAGGTAAATAAAATATCCACGCGCGGCGGCATTTTCTTCTGCCACTCCCCGAGTCTGAATCCGATCGCATCGTGAGCATAGCCTTTTTCATCTTCAAGTGACAGCTTCAAATGTTTCGCATCCGCGCCCACTGTCCGCGCGTTTTTCACTTTCACATTGCGCGCCACAAAAGCCGCATTCGGATTCCCATACCCGGTCGGTTCAAGATACTTCAGACATTTTTCAAATAGATCAGGGCGGATGTCGACAAGAGACACCACCGCATCTGCCGTAACTGTGGGCCTGAGGTCTACATTCGACAGTTGATCCGCCGCGATGGCTTTTAATCGCAATACCAACGCTGACAAATTCTCGTTTTTGACAGTGAAGCCCGCCGCTGCCGCATGGCCGCCGTGGCGCACAAGTAGATCTGCGCATTGATCGAGCGCCTCTGTAATATGGAACTCTGGAATGGATCGGCACGAGCCGCGAGTCTCTTCTTCCCCTTTTGACGCAACGATCGCCGGGCGGTAATAGGTCTCTGTTAAGCGTGAAGCGGCGAGGCCAACAACACCAGAGTTGAAATCTTCCTGCGCGGCAAAAAGCAGAAAGGCATCGGGGTCTTCACCGATGGCGATCTCTTCGGCGCGTTTTTGCATGTCACGTGTAATGCGTTGACGTTCACGATTTTGCATATCGAGCACCTGTGCCAGTTCGCCCGCGCGGAAGACATCATTGGTGGTCAATAATTCAAAAGCGGCCAGCGCTTCTTTTAATCGTCCCGCCGCATTCAAGCGCGGACCGAGTGAAAAGCCGATATTCCCCGGCGTTAACCTTTGCCAGTGTGATCTCGGAAACCGCCGCCAGTGAGAAAAGTCCCTGCCGCGTGGTTTGTTTCATTTGCTTAAGTCCCTTGCGAACCAGCACCCGATTCTCGCCGACCAAGGGCGCAAGGTCTGCAACGGTGCCGAGCGCGACCAGATCAAGCAGTGAATCAAGGAAAGCGGCTGATGTTTTGTCTTGAGCGTTATCAAAAGGCTGAGCGCTTAAATCTGAAAGCGGATTGCTAAGAAGTGCTTCAGCGATTTTGTATGCGATCCCCACACCGGCCAGATCTTTGTCTGGATAAATATCGCCATGTTGTTTGGGATTGATGACCGCAAGGGCAGGGGGCAGGTCACCTTCGGCAGGGTGATGGTGGTCACTGATAATCAGGTCCAGGCCGATGGTACGGGAATGAAGTGCTTCATTTGGCGAGCGGATGCCGCAATCCACGGTGATGACCAGTTTGACGCCTTCCGCTTTGAGTTCATCCAGCGCATTGTTGTTGAGTCCATAGCCTTCTTCAAAACGGTTGGGAATATATCCGCGTACATTTGCGTTTAGGAATTGAAGCGTTTGCACAAGCAGTGCAGTGGCCGTGACTCCGTCCACGTCATAATCGCCGTAGATGGCGATGGGCTCGTGATGCGCAACCGCGTATTGGATTCGGTCAATGGCGGCACGCATGCCCGTCATTTCAAACGGGTCCGTGCTGACGTTTGGTTTTGCGTTAAGGTAGGCACGCGCCTCGGCATCTGTGGCATAACCGCGGTTAAAAAGGATCTGCCGCAAAATGGGCGGGAATGCGATGAGGGCAGAATCAGCTTCGGGTGTGATAAGAGGCGGGACGTTCCAGCGTTTGGTAGGTGTCATGTCAAGTGTCATCTTTAAAATGTGATTGTTGGAGTATAAGCGTTGACGGTTTCATCTGGAAGGGTGTTGTATAATTTGTCATCTTAAAGGAGTGAACCATGAAGCCGCTTGCCGCTGATGAAAAGATCGCAATGGTGATGTTGTATACCCCCAACATGCTGGTACGGGGAGAAGTTGTTACCAAGGAAAATTTGCGTGTGAGTATCTGGCTCCGCACGCAGGGAGTGCCAAATTATATTCACTTGATCAAGCCTCAGGTGATTTTGCTTGGCGGCACACCTCCTAAATCCCTTTCGTATTCTGAAATATTTATTCCCACAGCCGAGGTGATCGGTTTTCATCTTGCGCCGCCCGAACAGGATCCGATGGATTACGATACAACGGAGACGAATCGCATGATGCAGCCGATGGAGGTGATGATCGGTTCATTTTTGGCGAAGGCCAGGATACGCATCTCGATGCAAACAGATGTGGCAACCAGCCTCGATGTCTCCCGTGTTTCGTGGTTGTCTGTTTATGATGCGGATATTAGCAATCCGTATTTGCCGCAGTTCAATGTGCGTGTGCCGATGCTGCTGGTGAATCCGAGCCATGTCAGTTTTGGGATGGCGTAATTATATTTTTAGCCGCATGGATATTTCCCCTTACCACTCCCGCTTTGTTATTTCCCACAGTATCCCTGTTGATGCTGGCGTATACCAACCGTTTTCTGACTCTGGCTTCGATCATCCGTAATCTTCATGCCCGATATAAGGACAACGATGATGATGAACATTTGCTGGGGCAGATCGCGAATTTACGCTACCGCATCTATTTGATCCGTAATATGCAAATCGCAGGTGTGCTCAGCCTGCTGTTTTGTGTGATCAGTATGTTCGCGCTTTTTGCGGGCTGGGTCGCGGGCGGGCAGTGGAGTTTTGCACTTGCTCTGATCTTGATGATCATTTCGATGTTGATCTCTTTGCGCGAGCTGATGGTTTCAGTGGGCGCGCTGGATCTGTTATTAATGGAATTGGAAGATGAGGAAAGAAAGATCTAAAAATTTCCCCCTTGCCAAAGATGGGAATTTGTGTAAAAATAATGTTGCTCCAGCTAGGGTGCCCCCCTCACCCTGACTGGAGCACTTTTTATTTAATTTTGGAAATACGGGGAATCTTCGGCAAAATATTACGATGGGCATTTTACGTTCCTGCCTACTGTATAATTCACTATATGTTTCAATTTTCCATCACTGCTAAAAATAACCGCGCCCGCACCGGGATCTTCACCACACCTCATGGTGATTTACAAACGCCAGTCTTCGCGCCTGTGGGGACACAGGCCACCGTCAAGACACTCACCCCTGAACATCTCAAGAGCATCAACGCCTCGCTGGTCTTGAGCAATACCTATCATCTTTATTTGCGCCCGGGTGATGAGCTTGTGCGTGATATGGGCGGACTGCATAAATTTATGCAGTGGCCGAATCCCATGCTGACTGATTCGGGCGGCTTTCAGGTTTTCTCGCTTTCAGGCACACGTAAAATTGACGATGAAGGCGTAACCTTTAAAAGTCACATTGATGGTTCCACACATCGTTTTACACCTGAAAAATCGATTGCCATTCAGGAAAACCTCGGCGCAGATATCATCATGGCTTTTGATGAATGTTCCGATCCGAATGATCTGGCCTATTCAAAAATTGCCATGGACCGGACTCATCGCTGGGCGGAACGTTCACTCAAAGCGAAGACGCGGCCCGATCAGGCATTATTCGGCATCGTGCAGGGCGGGGTCAATGCGGACCTGCGAGCTGAATCAGCGCAATTTATATCTTCTCTCGATACGCCCGGCATCGCCATCGGTGGATTGTCTGTTGGCGAAACCAAGGAGGAAATGCATAACACGTTGGATGTTGTGCTTCCCTTATTGCCTGAAAATAAACCACGCTATCTTATGGGAGTTGGCACACCTGAAGATCTGATCAACGGGGTGTTACGCGGTGTGGACATTTTCGATTGCGTGCTGCCTACAAGATTGGCGCGTCATCATTCAGCATTTGCACCCGAAGGACGTTTGAATATGATGAATGCTGCCTTTGCGCGCGATACACGTCCCATTGATGAAACCTGTGACTGCTACGCCTGCCAAACCTTTACTCGTGCTTATATCCGCCATTTGATCGTGGCAAAGGAATTACTTGCGGGGACTTTGTTATCCATTCACAATCTCAGGGCGCTGATCCGTCTAGTAGAATCCCTGCGAGCGTCCATTTTGGATAATACCTTTGAAACAAAATCCGCTGAGCTGCTTGTACAATGGAAAAATAACGCTTCACGCGCACCGCTAACTGAGACAAAGAAATGACAACTGCATTACCTGAATATTCAATTGAACAGCGTATCTCCGGTTCCTTCTTTAGCCGTTTTTGGCAGGAACTTTTTCGGAATACGGGGTACTTTCCACTCGCCCTGATTTTGCTGGAATTTCTGATCGAGGGATTGGAGTTCTTTGGCAAGCCAGACCTGTATTTATTGATCCCTGCCGTATTTGTGCAAACTTATGTCCTTACACGTTGGCCCTCGTCCATTGTCTGGAAGCGATTGTTTGGCAGTCTGATCGCTCCTGCTTTATACACCATGGGCGAGATGGCTTTCGAGGGATTGAAGTTTTTCGAGTCCCCGTACCATGTAATGTATTTGGCCTTCGCGCTTGTCATCGCTGTGTTGCAAGCCGCTCAATTGAATCAAAAGAATTTATGGTCTGATTTTCTGCTCTTGCTTGAGAACCTGGTACGCGCTGAAATTTTATTTGCGCTTTACATTGCATTCGAAATATATTCCAACCCGACGCAGACGGTTTCATTAAATGAGTTCTTTGCAGATGGCGCGCATCAGTACCTCGGACTTGCGGTCTTGTTATTGGGGATCTCGGCCGGTGTGGCGAATGTTTCCAGTCATCGTTATTCCCTGCTTTTGCGCCAGACAGCTGACCAATTGAAGATCTATTCTGAATGGCTGCTGGGACGAAACCTGCTCGGACGCGCCATTAATGATCCGAATTCCATGCGCCTCTCGCGCCAGAAGCGCACAATGATGTTTGTCGACGTACGCGGGTTTACCAGCTGGAGCGAAAAGCGCACCCCCGAGGAAGTGGCATCCCTGCTTAATAGATATTATCTAACTGTTGAGGGGTTGCTAAATAATTATCAGGTAACATTAAATATAAATTCACAGCGGATGAAGTGATGGTGGTTTTCATTGAAGCAGACGAAGCCTTGCGCGCCGCGCGTGATTTACAGGAAACGCTTGGCAGAGTATTGTTCAAGAGGGAACTGGGGGTGGGCATAGGCATTCACACCGGCCTGCTGGTGGAAGGTCTGCTTGGCGGACAGAATGTGCGCTTTTATGATGTTATCGGCGATACAGTGAATACAGCCGAGCGCATCGAGAAGGTCGCCAATGCGGGTGAAATATGGATCTCGGAAGAAACCCGCATCAATCTTGCGAACAAAGTAGTAAATGATCAAAAGCAAGTGACAGTAAAAGGCAAAGATCAACCCATACAGGTGTATTTAGTTTCATGACTCTTTTTCAGGCTTTTCTCCTCGGTATCGTACAAGGATTGACAGAATTCATTCCGGTTTCATCCACTGCACATTTGTTGATCTTCAGCAATTTGCTCGGTCTTCCCGCAGACGAAAAAACCTTTTCCTTCTCGGTTATTATTCAGCTAGGCACCGTCGTTGCCATGCTGGCTTTTTTCTGGAAGGATATCTGGCAAATTACGTCCGCGTTTTTTCTGGGCATAAAAAATAAAAAGCCATTTGAAGATTTATATTCACGATTGGGCTGGCTGGTGATCGTGGCTTCCATACCAGCCTTGATCGCCGGATATTTATTACAGGATGCCGTTGAGGCCTTGTTTCGTCAACCGATGCTTGAAGCCTCGATCCGTTTATTAACTGCCGCCGTATTGCTGGCTCTGGCAGAGTGTTTCTCCAAAAAAGATCGAGAGCTTGATTCCATGTCCTGGCTGGATGCGCTTATTATTGGACTGATGGAAGTCATCGCTGTTTTTCCTGGCGCGTCACGTTCAGGGACAACGATCGCGGGCGGCATGTTGCGCGGCTTTGACCGTCCCTCTGCTGCGCGGTTTTCCTTTCTTATGTCCGGGCCGATTTTGCTCGCGGCAGGGATCTATCAATCTATACAGGTTTTTAATATGAGCGGGTTAACAGAATTTTTGCCGAATCTTGTCGTGGGATTTGTCACCGCGGCCGTGGTTGGCTGGCTGTCCATCAAATGGCTGATCGGTTATTTAGGCAGGCGTTCCTTGTATATTTTTGCCGTATATTGCGCGCTGGTTGGCGTACTTCTTTTGTTTACGCAATTCATTTAAGTATTGGATATATGATTCCCATGGACATGAAATCTCTTCTCAAACAACTTGTTGAAATCGAATCTCCTTCGCATGATAAAGCGGCTGTAGACCGCGTTGGTATCTTCGTGGCAGACGAAGCGCTGAAATATGGCGCGGATGTTGAAGTGATCTCAAATCGAACGACAGGCGATCATGTGGTCGCAAGATGGGGGAGCGGAGAGAATGGCATTCTCCTGTTGTGCCACATGGACACAGTCTTTCCGCTTGGGACGTTAAAGTCCATGCCGTATCGTGAAGCGGATGGAAAGATCTACGGCCCCGGCACATTGGATATGAAAGCTGGGATTGTCATCTGTCTCGCTGCGCTGGAAGAATTACAAAAAAGCGGCAGGTTGAATCGCCCGGTGACTTTGCTGTGTACATCTGATGAAGAAATCGGGAGCAGTACTTCGCGCAAATATATCGAAGAATATGCCAAAGAATCCGCGCTGGTGCTGGTGATGGAAGCCGCGCTTTTGGATGGCTCGTTGAAAACATGGCGCAAAGGTGTAGGCGGATTCCGAGTCCATGTGAAGGGTGTTGCTGCACATGCGGGCGGCGACCATGAAAAGGGCAGAAACGCCATTGAAGAAATGGCGCATCAGGTACTCGCGATCCAAAAAATGACCGACTACAAAAGACAGACTACGCTCAATGTTGGTGTGATAAATGGCGGCACGGTTTCCAATGTGATCCCTGAGGAAGCTTTTGCCGAAGTGGATATTCGTGTCATGCAGCCCGGTGAATGGGAACGCATCGAAGCAGAGATGAAAACTCTCAAACCTGTTTTGGATGGCACAACGCTTAAGATCACTGGCGGATTGAATCGTCCGCCAATGCCGTTTGATGAGACGATGAAAGCCACGTTCGAGAAGGCTAAATCAATTGCGGCAGGCATCGGCATGGAATTAAAAGCGGGCGGCACAGGCGGTGCTTCTGATGGGAATTTTGTTGCCCCATTTGGGATTCCCGTTTTGGATGGCATGGGTGCCATTGGCGAAGGCTATCATTCTGAACGTGAATATATTTTCGCCGACAGCCTCGAACAGCGCAGGGATCTGTTGATCACATTGTTGATGAATTGGTAATTTCCCTGAGTTAACAGTTCTTGTTATTAATGAGAAAAATCACCTTCTTTCTTCTTTGCTCTTTCCTGCTGTTTTCCTGCGTACCTGCACGACAGACTCCAACACAAACAATTGCTGTGTATGCCACATCTGCCGCCGAGCCGTGGTTGCGCGGATTATTTGTCTGCGCCGCTGATCTTTCGCTTACGTTGAAAGTCAGCGCAGAGTCGCCGGATATTTATTTGCGCTTGGGTGAGCCTGAGATATTTGTTTCCCCTGTCTATCAAATTGCCGAAGAGGAAATTTTAGTAGTCGCGCAGCGTGAGAGTGCCGTGCAGGATTTGACTCTCGCGGAAGTGCGGAAATTATTCACCGATGGGAATCCGTCCGCGCAGGTTTGGGGATATGCCTCAGGTACGGATATGCAAATTGTGTTTGACCAGTTTGTGATGGAAGAGAGAAGCGTTTCTTCATCTGTGAGAGTCGCTTTCAGCGTGCAGAATATGATTGATGTGTTAAAGTCCGAACCCGCCGCAATCGGAATCCTGCCGCGCCAAATGCTGACGGATGATCTGCGCGCGGTTTACTCAGTGGGGAAGGTGCCTGTGCTGGCGGTTGTCAAAGAGAACGCTGCCGGGCAAGCCAAAACTCTTTTAGCCTGTTTATCCAATTAAGCCCATTTTTGTCCACTTGACAGAGTATGCCTTTGCTTGTATTATGTAAACCAGTTTGCAATGCAAACCAGTTTACGAGTGGAGTTTTTAATGGATCAGAACTTTCGTGAAATACAGCAGCGTGTCAGGCGTTACTGGTTTAAGGATGGCATCGGCGAAATTGTCGTCGGGAGTCTGTTCCTTTTGCTCGCCTTGTATTTCGCGGGGCATCGCTGGCTGCCGGCGGATTCAAATGCGCCCATGATGTTGGATGGCAGCCTGCTGCTGATCTTGATTCTGGGCATATTTACGACTCGCAGGTTGATCAATATTTTCAAGATGCATATCACGTATCCGCGCACTGGGTATGTTGAATACTATCCCGATAAAGAGGGTCTTCTCCCCACGCAGATATTCATCTTTTTTATAGCGATCGGATTTATATTTTTGCTGGTGGTTTTTGGGAAGTGGGTGGGTTCGTTTATCTGGCTGCCCGGTTTCATTGGCGCTCTGATCAGCATCATCCTGATCGTCATCCGAACCCGTGCAATTGACCTGAACCGGTTTTATTATCTCGCGGCAGCCTCTTTATTTTTGGGGTTGGCTTCCTCTTTTAGCGGTTTGCCGGCGCATTACAGCATCAGTCTTTTTTACGCCTTATTTGGAATTGTTCTCATGATCTGGGGCGGCGCCACACTTGCAAAATATCTGCATGAAAATCCTTTGGTCGACGAGGGCACAGATGAGCGATGACTTGCGCGCCCTCACCGATCTGGATCGGATCATCCATGAACCCGCGCGGTTGTTGATCGCCACCATCCTTTCGGGTGTGATCAGCGCCGACTTTCTTTTCCTGCAACGTGAAACAGGGTTAACGAAGGGAAATTTGTCTGCTCATCTCTCGAAGCTTGAAGAAGCCGGTTATGTGAAGATCGAAAAAACATTTAAAGGAAAATTACCGTTGACCGTGTGTAAACTGACCGCCGCAGGCCAGAAGGCGCTGGCGAAATATCGTCAGCAATTACAGGATTTTATGAAAAAGACAAGTTGATCACGCCAAACTCAGTTCGAAACGAGACACTATTTTCGGAGCTATTCCACTGGTTTTCCCTGTTCAGTAAATGAAAACCATCTGCAAACCGCTATGACGTAATGAATTACACAAAGGCGGTAAAATCAAGTTGACTAATTATGACATCTACTATTATTGAATTACTCGAAGTAAATAAAACCTATTCCACGGCCGCTGGCGATTTTGTTGCATTGAAAGATGTGAATTTACAAATCAACGCTGGCGAGTTTGTGGGCATTGTCGGAAAATCCGGCGCTGGGAAATCCACTTTATTAAATATGATCAACGGTGTGGATCAACTCTCCAGCGGCGAAGTATTTGTGCATACTGATGGCAAAAAACTGTCGGTGCATGAAATGAGCGAAGACGGGCGCGCCCAATGGCGCGGAAAAAACATGGGCGTTGTTTATCAATCGTTCCAACTTTTGCCCATGTTGACTCTCGTTGAAAATATCATGCTGCCGATGGACCTTTCCGATAATTTCAATCCGCGCAAATCGAAGGAACGCGCGCTCGAATTGCTTACACTCGTTGAGCTTGAAGAGCATGCCAACAAACTGCCAGCCTTCATCTCCGGCGGACAGCAGCAGCGGGTTGCCATTGCGCGTGCGCTCGCCAATGACCCTTCGATCCTCGTCGCCGATGAGCCAACCGGCAGTCTTGATTCCATCACCGCCGATCATATCTTTGATGTCTTTGAACATCTCGTTTCAGAACAGGGAAAAACCATTGTCATGGTCACACACGATATCGGTCTCGCGAGCCGCTTCTCACGCAGTCTGGTCATTGCGGATGGAGAACTGGTCGACTCGCAGCCGGATTCCAATTTGGATAAAACATTCATGAGGCGGAGATGAACAAAGCCCCGCTTCGCACCAAGCCGAAAACTGGTCCTGCTCAAGTAGCAGACTTTGCGCCTGAATCCATGATCGAACTACGCGGCGTCATCAAAAGATTCAGCAATGCGGCAGGGGAATTCACCGTCCTCAAAGGCGTGGACTTAACCATTAATCGCGGCGAATTCGTTTCCATCGTTGGCAAATCAGGCAGCGGAAAATCCACGCTGTTGAATATGATCACCGGCATCGACCATCCTACCGAAGGTCTGGTGGTGGTGAACGCCACAGATATTTATACCGGCGTCACGGAAAGTCAGCGCTCAAAATGGCGTGGAAAGAACCTTGGCATTGTCTTCCAATTCTTTCAATTATTGCCCATGCTTACACTTCTCGAAAATGTCATGCTCCCCATGGACTACGTGGACTTATACGATTTCGACGAACGCCCCGCGCGCGCCATGGAATTATTAACTTTGGTCGGTCTGGAACAATTCGCGAATAAACTTCCGGTTTTGGTTTCCACCGGTCAGCAGCAACTCGCCGCCATTGCAAGAGCCATGGCTTGTGATCCGCCCTTGCTGGTGGCTGATGAACCGACTGGCAACCTTGACACACGCTCAGCCGATAAGATCATTCAACTCTTTGAAGGATTTGTCGCACAAGGCAAGACCATTGTCATGGTGACTCACGACCCGTCACTTACATCCCGCACCAATCGCAACATCATCATTTCTGATGGTGAGTTGATCAATGAAACCGTCTCACGTGCGTTGCCGAAACTGCGTCACCGTCACATGCTTGAATTTACACGCATTGTCGAAGGGCATGTTTATCAGCCAAACGAAACCATCCTTTCACGTGATCAGCACGTGGACCATTTCTTTATGATCCGCAAAGGTGAAGTGGAAGTGGTTTTACAGGATGAGAAAAATCAGGAGACGGTGATCTCACGTCTCAAGCCGGGAGAATTCTTTGGCGAGATCGAACTTCTGCGCGGCGGTAAATCAATTGCGAATGTACGCGCGGCCAGCAACAACCCGGTGGAAGTGTTGACTCTTCCGCGCGAAGATTTTCTGCGTGTGATTCATGAATCCCCGATCACGGCAGAAGCACTGGGCGAGATCGTCCAAAAACGACTTGATGAGCAACGTGTCGCAGACCGCAGATCGGTGAGCCGGTAGGTTGGTAGTTGGTAAACACGTAGAAAAGTAAACAGGTAAATATGTTCATTTATTACGTTTCACGTTTCATCCTTCATACTTCATACTTTTAAAAATGACTGATCCACGTAAACTCCCGCAGATACTCTATATAGAAGACAGCGACGAAGCCCGTTCGCTGGTGCGGCGTTTGCTTTCTCATAAATATGTAGTGCTGGAAGCCATAGATCCATTGAACGGGTTGCAGCTTGCCGAAGAAACCCAGCCCAGCCTGATCCTGGTGGACTATAGTCTGCCGCACATGACGGGTAATGAAGCCGCCACACGCTTGAAGAAGATGCTGCCTGATACACCCATCGTCATTGTTTCAGGTGACTTGTCCGTTGGGGCGCGGGAGCGGGCGTTGGCTGCAGGCGCGGTGGGATTTATCTCCAAGCCGATCGATGCTGATTTTATCGAACAAGTGGATGCATATTTGGACGGCAAAGTGGAAATTTTGGAAGATGCCGAAAAATCCCTGCAAGCCTATCAACAGGAATTGGTGGAACGCCTCGAAGGTAATATCCGCCAGTTGAGCACCACGGTTGAAAAGAATAAACATTTGCTGCAACAGAATGAACGCATGTTTTCAATGTTGGAGCGCAGACATAAACTGCTTGAAACCGCCGCACGTGTAGGGCAGATGGTTACATCCATTTTGGCGATAGACGATCTGTTGAAGCACACGGTCAATATTATTTGCAGTGAATTCAATTTATATTACTCAGGCATATTTTTAGTTTCTGAAGATGAAGAATGGGCGGTTCTGCGCGCGGGATATGCTGCTGCGGGGCGCAAAATGATGTCTGAAAATTACCGGCTGCACGTGGATGAAAAATCCATGATCGGGAATTCGATCATTAAACAACAGGCGCAGATCGCGCTGGATGTGGCTGGCGAAGAGTCACGCTTTATGAATCCGTTTTTGCCGAACACACGCTCTGAGATGGCGCTGCCGCTGATCGTTCAATCTCAGGTTACATCTCTGCAAGCCATGGCCGATCAGATCGCGATTGCAATTAATAATGCGCAGTTGATGTTTAAGTTGGAAGCTGCCACCGCGGAGATCGTCCGCACGAAAACATTTGAAGCGATCGCCACTGCCACAGGCGAAGCCATCCACTGGGTGGGCAATAAGGCGGCTCCGATCCCGGGCAGTATCAAGCGTGTGCGTGAAGATATGCTGTACATTCTGGCGCTCGCGGCGCAGTTCGTGCCAAATGATTCAGATGCTGAAAATGCATCTTTAACGGGAGCAGTTCAAACGGTCAGGGAAGAAGCGCAGGCAATGAATATTGATCTGGACCAGGTCCTGGCTGATATGTCTGCCATGAAGAAGAATCGTCTTCAGGCGTTGGTCAGCGTCGAATCATTAATGGAAGATCTGGAGATCGCCGAGAATAGCGCGGTGACGATCTTAAGTATCAAGGAAGGTCTGATCGGACCTGCGCGTCAACGAAACGATGCTGTGGTGTCTTTAAGCGAAATGATCGCGGACACGGTTGCGAATATGGGACTGCCCGATGGGGTAGTGGAGTTGGAGTGGGCGGCTGATATGCCGAATGCATTTGTGGACGCGCGGCAGGTGGAGCAGGTTTTTAATAATTTGATCAAGAATTCATGGGAAGCAATGGCGAAGACCTCTGCGCCAAAGATTTATGTAAGTGGAATGCGTGATTCAAATCCGAAGTTTGTTTTGGTGAGCGTGAAAGATAACGGGCCGGGCATTCCGAAAGAGATACAGGAAAAGATCTGGGTTTCGTTTTTTACCACCAAAGGTGGCAGCGGCGGTACCGGGCTTGGGCTTTCCTCTGTAATGCAAATTGTGAATCAACACGGCGGAAGTATTTCGCTGGAGAGTGAAGTTGGCAAGGGCGCTATGTTTTCGGTACGCCTGCCTGTTGAAAAAAAGTTTAAGACCTCACAGGTCTGATCTACATATATAAATTATTTTTTGGAGGATGAATGACAACGGTTCTTTTGGTGGATGATGAAAAGTTAATTCTGCGAAGTCTTGAAAAAACGCTTTTGCGCGCAGGCTTTGATGTGATCACTGCATCAGATTGTAAAAGCGGAAGTGAGATCTTCGCGCAAAATTCAGAGACGGTCAATATTGCGGTGCTTGATTTGAACATGCCAAGTTTTGACGGCACACCCAAAACAGGCGCGGGGCTTGATCTGCTCGCAGACCTCAAGCAGCAAAAATCATCGCTGCCGGTGGTCATCCTTACTGCGTATGATGAAGTGACCAAAGCCAAGGATGCAGTCTCTGGCGGCGCGAGCGCATTTTTCGTAAAAGGCCGCGAACAGGGCCTGGTTGAATTGATCCAGAAAATCTTAAACGTTTAACGCCAAACGTTCAACGTCATTAATCTAAAGAGGAAATTATGACAAACGATATTCAAAGACACGCAACTTTATTAAAGGCCTCGGCACGCGCAGCCAAGAACATCACCACCATTCTCGATCCGTATGAATTGTTGCAACGCACGGTTGACATCATCTGTGATGAATTCGGCTTTTATTACGCCGGTGTATTTTTTCTGGATGATGCGAAACAGTACGCTGTCTTAAAAGCCGGACGCGGTGAAGCAGGCCGGGAAATGATCAACGCGGGACATAAACTCGCCGTTGGCGGGAACTCGATGATCGGTGCATCCATTGCAAATCGTCAGGGGCGCATCGCTCTGGACGTGGGAGCTGAGGCAGTTTTCTTTGAGAATCCCCACCTTCCGAAGACCCGCTCCGAGATGGCGCTTCCGCTCATTGTCGGCGAGGATATTATTGGCGCGGTCACAGTTCAATCCACTGAAGAAGCCGCGTTTCACGATGAAGATATTGCCGCCTTGCAAACCATGGCGGATCAGCTTGCGATCGCCATTCAAAATTCCAATCTGCATCGCCAGGCAGAGCGCCGTTCCCGTTTGTTGAAAGCCGCGAACCGCGTGGGCAAGGAAGTCACATCCATTTTGGATATTGAGCAATTGCTTTCACAAACTGTAAATATTATCTGTGAATCTTATGGTTTGTACTACGCGGGCGTCTTCCTTTTGGACTCAGCTGGCGAGTACGCTATTTTGCGTTCCGGTTATGGCAAGGCTGGCAAAGCCATGGTCGCGGATGGTCACAAACTTAAAGTTGGCACAGACTCGATGATCGGCGCCTGTATCGCCATGAATGAAGCCCGCATCGCGTTGGACGTTGGTGAAGAGCGTGTGCATTTCAAGAATCCACATTTACCGCATACCCGTTCCGAAATGGCGTTGCCTCTGGTCTACGGCGGCAGAGCCCTCGGCGCTGTGACCATTCAAAGCTCTGAAGAACGCGCTTTCAGCGAAGATGACATCACCACGTTGTTGACCATGGCAGAGCATCTGGCTGTCGCGATCAATAACGCGCATCTGGTTGATGAACTCAAGGAAGCACACAGTGAAATTTTGCGTAACAAAGTCTTCGAAGCGCTGACCACCGCCTCCACCGAAGCCATTCATTGGATCGGTAATAAGACTCTGCCAATTTCATTGACCATTGCGCGTTTGCGCGAAGAAATTGCAGAAGGAAAAGTTGACCTTGAGTCACTCAAGGAAGACCTGGATATGATCGCTGAAAGCGCGGCACAGATCACGCAGGTTAAAGAACAATTGATTGGCGCGGTGCGTGAACAACGACCACGCGCTGTCCTGTTTGCGGATGTATTGCAGACCGCCGCTCATCAACGCGATTTTTCAGCAAATGCCTTGAAAGTGAAAATTGACCCTGCTGCTGCATACGTGATCGCAGACAGCACACAACTCACACGTGCGGTTGGTAATATTTTGCAAAATGCCGCAGAGGCCGGCGCCAAGTCTGTGACCGTCAGCGTTCATCCCACCGAAGAGCGCGGTGTGCTTGAGATCGACATCGAAGATGACGGCTCCGGCATGGATGAAGATGTCATGCAGAAAGCGTGGTCTCCATTCTTCTCGACCCGCGGCGTTGAACACCACGGACTCGGTCTGCCCGCAGCCATGCATGTCATCTCGCAGGCGCAGGGACGTATTGCCCTTGTCAGCGAAAAAGGCAAAGGCACAACCGTTGCCTTTTTCATGCCGCGCGGACATGCGAACGACGAAGCCATTGAAGCGGGCAGTGTTAAAAATATTTTATTGATCGATGATAACGATGATTGGGCGAACCTGTTCGCTAAATTACTTAAGGATACAAAAGTTAAATTGACTCAATCTGCAGACTTGAAGAAATTTGCTGATGCTGATTTGATCCTTGTGGATGAACACATCGCATCTGTTTCCTTGACCGATGTCCTGTCTGCGCTTTCAAAGGCAGGACTCACCTCGAAGACGGTCATCCTCACCGCGGCGATCAACCCTGAACGCGTCACCCAATTCCTGCGTGACGGTGTGAAGGATGTCACCGTGAAGCCTTATTCCGGCAGCGAGATCAGCGAATTGTTGAAGTAGAAAGAATAGGAAGTTAAGACCTGACAGGTTTTTCTTAAGTCTGTCAGGTCTGATAAGGTAATTATGCGACCAAGATGGCGTAAAGTTTTACATGATCTATGGGATAACAAAGCCCGTACCCTGCTGGTGGTTTTTTCCATTGCAGTGGGTGTATTTTCCATTGGGGTAATTTCGGGCGCATATCAGATCATTTCAAATGACATGAGTGTTTCCTACGCGGCAAACAACCCTTCGAATATTGAGATCCGCACGGCGAATTACAACGATGATGTACTCGCATCCATTCGTAATTCTCACAGTGTGAAAGATGCAGAAGGGCGCCGCGTGATCAATTTCCGCGTGCGAACGCAGGACAGTGACCAGTGGGTGGCCCTGGATGTGGTTGCGCTGGAAAGTTTCAGCGAGAATCAAGTTAATTTATTAGTGCCAGTTTTGGGTGCGGTCGAAGCGAATAAAGATGAGATCCTGTTGGAGAAGGATGCGCTTAAGAAGTTAAAAGTCACAGTGGGTGATTATCTTGTTTTTGAATTGCCCGATGGCACGCTCAAGGAATTAAAGATTGTGGGCATTGTGCAGGATGTCAGCACAGGTGCGGGTGACTTTCTCGCCCCGCCCTTTGCCTACATTGAGATGAATACATTCCCCACGCTGCGTCAGCCTGAGTTGTTCAACCGTGCGTATGTGACCGTTACAGAAGGCGAAGATGACATTTCCTACATCCGTGAAGTGGGCGCGGACTTAAAGGATAAGCTCGAAAAGAACGGCACCGTGGTGGTGCGTACCCGTTTTTCTGAAAAGCACAAACATCCGCTGGCTGATACGGTGAACGCGATTCTCGGTATTCTGTTGGCGCTTGGAATTCTGATCGTTTTTCTTTCAAGTTCATTGATCGCAAACACATTGAGCGCATTGTTAAGTCAGCATTTGCGGCATATTGGCGTCATCAAATTGGTGGGCGGAAGAAACAAGCAGGTCTTTGCCATGTATTTCACGCTCATCATGGCTTTTGGTGTACTGGCATTGTTGATCGCGATTCCGCTCGGCGGACAGGGCGCGTATGGATTGGCCTTGTTCATTTCAAGTGAGATGCGCTTTAACCTGCTGGGCTATCGCATTGTGCCAATGGCAATGATTATTCAGGTTGCAGTTGGTTTGCTGGTTCCGCTTGTGGCTGGGCTTATGCCTGTGTTGAGCGGCTCACGCATTACCGTGTTGCGCGCGCTCAGCGGTGACCTTGCTGGGGATGAAAACAAACCGCACAAAGCCGGTGAAGACCGTGTGCCGTGGTTTGACTATATGCTGGTTCAGTTTACGCGAATCCTTTCTTCCCGGGGCATTCATTTTCCACGCCCGTTCATTATTTCGCTACGGAATACATTCCGCCGCCGTGGACGTTTGTGTTGACCCTCTTCACGCTGACCATGGGCGGTGCGATCTTTATTGCCGTGTTCAATGTGCGTGTTACTTTGCATGATTACATCGACCAGATCGGAAGTTACTTCCGCGCGGATGTAACTCTTGATTTTGATAAAGCATATCGTCTAAATGAAGTGGAGCAGTACGCCTTGCAAGTGGAAGGCGTGGAACGTGTGGAAGGCTGGCAATTTCTCAACACTGAATTGTTATATGCCGATGGTTTGGTGGCTGATAATGTAAATTTACTGGCTCCACCTGCTGAAAGTGAGCTGGTCAATCCGTTGATCGCATCCGGCCGCTGGATTCGCAAGGATGATGTTCGCAAGCTGGCGATCAGTGAAGCAGTACTTGAGTTTTATCCCAACTTGCAGCCCGGCGACCATTTACTGCTCAAGATTCAAGGCAGGGAAGAATCCTGGGAAGTTGTTGGTATCTTTAAATTTGTCGGTAATGAAGGCATTCTGGCCTATGCGCCTTATGAATATATTTCGCAGATATCAAACCTTGCAAATCGTTCCTTCTCTTTTCGTATGGTCACAAATCAACATGACCGCGTCTATCAGGATTTGATGGCCGAGAAGCTGGATCATTTCTTCCGCGACGAAGGATTCAAAGTTCGTAAATCCGAATCAGGCCTGGCCTCGCTTGATACTGCTTCGGAGAGTTTGGATATTCTGGTGGTCTTTTTGCTCATCATGGCTATTCTGACAGCCGTGGTAGGCGCAATGGGGTTGACCGGCACCATGGGCATGAACGTCCTTGAGCGCACGCGTGAAATCGGCATCATGCGCGCCATCGGCGCTGATGACCGCGCCGTCATGCGCACGATCATCGCAGAAGGCTTTGTGATCGGCACGATTTCATTTATTCTGGCGATCGTGGTTTCCATACCAATTACATACGGACTTTCCTATATTGTCAGTCTGGCTGTGTTTGAAACACCCATTCAAGTGGTCTTCACGTATTTGGGCTACGCCATCTGGTTTGCGCTGGTGCTGGTTCTTTCGGTGTTGGGTTCCATTTTGCCGGCCCGTAATGCCGCGCGTTTGACCATTCGTGAAGTATTGGCTTACGAATAAAAATATTTGTTTTGGTAAAAAACCTAAAGGTCTTTTGTTATTCGGGATTTTACCAAGCAAGGCAGACCTTTAGGGTTTGTGTATAGAGTAGAAAATAATCACATAAACAATGAAATGACAAGAAGGTATAAAATGAAAAAACAAACACTAACTATGATCGCAATACTAACCATCCTTTCACTCGCGCTCGCCGCGTGTGGAAATCAACCTGAGGCCACACCCGCCCCAGCGGAAATTGTCTCGTCCAGTGATGTTGTCGCGGAAGGCCGCCTCGAACCGATTCAGGGTGCGAACCTATTTTTTCAGGCACGCGGTGTCGTTGAGGAAGTTCTGGTGAGCGCCGGAGATACCGTCAGCGAAGGGGATGTCCTCGTCCGCCTCGCAAATGCGGGCGGGGCTGAAGCGCAGGTTGTCGTCGCCCAAAATGCCTATGATGTCCTCCTCCGCAATGAAAGCAGTGACCGCGCCAAACTCTGGCAGGCTTATATGGATGCGCAAATTGCGCGCGGCAAGGCCGAAAATAAATGGGAAGATTTGAATGTTGACAGCATCGAAGACAGCATCGAAGATGACAAGGCGACAATAGAAGATCGTCAACAAGATGTGGCCGATGCGCAGGAAGACTTCGATAAATATAAAGACCTTGATGTCGATAACTCCAAACGCAAGAATGCCGAGGATGATCTTGAACAGGCACAGGACGATCTGAATCAAGCCATCCGCGATCTGGAAGCCACTATTCGCAAACGTGATGAAGTACGCGCGGATTATGATGCCGCACTTGGTCTTGAAGCCGAAGCGAAATATCAATATGAGATCAGCCTTGACGGCCCGAATTCAGATCAGCTCTCATTGGCAAAAGCAAATCTTGATGCTGCAAAAGATACGCTTTCCAATTACATCATAACTGCACCGTTTGGCGGCACTGTGGCGGATGTCAATGTGAAAGTGGGTGAGCAGGTGACAGCTGAAACGCGTGTGATTAGCATTGCCAATTTTAATACCTGGGTTGTTGAAACCACAGATGTAACTGAACTCGAAGTGGTAAAAATCAGTAAAGGACAAACTGTTACGCTCATCCCTGATGCTCTTTCTGATTTGGCTCTCAGCGGCACGGTCACAGAGATCAGCCAGGCCTACACCCAACAAGGCGGTGACATTCTTTATACAGTCCGCATTGCGGTGGCGGAAAACGATCCGCGTTTGAAGTGGGGCATGACCGTGGAAGCTACCTTCAGGGAAGTTGTACAACAATAATAAAAAAATCTCCGTCAACTGGCGGAGATTTTTTTATTAGAACATCTGAGTGATTGAAAAAAACATTTTCTCGTGCAATAATAAAGTTGCTCCGAGAAAGAGCAAAACCGGGAAAACCCGGCGACGCAAAGTCATGGGTCTAACGCTGAACTGAGTCACGACCGCCAGACTGCCGATAAAAGCAAAACCGCCAAAAGACGGCGACGCAAAGTCAGGAATCTAAAACCAGTATAAGTTTCTGGTCAGGATTGACCGACTTCCGAAAGGTAAAATCAGGGAAACCTGATGGCACAAAGTCATGGGTCTACAATCACAAAATTATTTTTCGTGATCATGATTGCCAGGCTGCCGAAGAGCAAATCTTTTCACAGGGATGACCGAACGCGCGTCATCCCTGTTTGCTTTTGTCATTTATCTGTAAATAAACTGTAATATGTTTTTTACACTTTGAATTCTTCCCCATGCTATACTCTACGCAGGCAAAAGGAGACCTTATGTCTGAGCGAATTCTCATTGTAGATGATACTGAATTAAATTTGAAGATGGTGGGTTCTATTCTTCTAAAAGATGGTTATGAAATCATAACGGCTCGAAACGGCATTGAGGCCCTGGAGGTGATCAAATCCAAGCCTCCGGCATTGGCGATTCTGGACGTCATGATGCCGGACATGGATGGATACACTCTTTGTGAGCGTCTGCGTCAAATTCCGTCCACCGCGAAAATTCCGATCATTATTTTGACCGCGCTCAGTGGTGTTGAAGATAAGATCAAGGCTTTTGACTCTGGCGCGGATGATTTTTTAGCAAAGCCATTTGAGTCGCAGGAATTGCGCGCCAGGGTCAAGGTGTTGTTAAGGCGGTTTTCAGAGCGGGAATCTGTTCAAACAAATGAAGAAGTATCGGGGAAGGTGATTGCGGTATTTTCATTGCGCGGGGGAATTGGGGTGTCCATGCTTTCGTCAAATCTGGCCGCATCATTATCACAAATTTGGGGCACGCCTACAGTGCTGGTGGACCTGGCGTTTATGAATGGACAGAGTGCGCTGCTCCTTGATCTTCCCCTTCGTAATTCCTGGGCCGATCTGGGGCGCTCTCCCGCAAAAGAAATGGACATGGATCTGATTAACTCTGTTTTGCTTCATCACGATTCAGGTGTGCATGTCCTTGCATCTCCGCGCCGTCCGCAGGAAGCGGAAGTCATTACAGCCGACCATGTCCAGTCTGCCATCGGATTGCTCCGCGCCCATTATCATTATATTATTCTGGATCTGCCCCATGATTTTTCAGAAACCACGCTGGCAGGTCTGGATATGGCTGACCAAATACTGCTCATGCTCTCGCCTGAAACGGCATCTGTCCGCTGCGCCGCGAATGCCCTGGAAACTTTTGGGCAGCTTCACTATCCGCCCGACCGGACAACCTTGATCTTGAATTGGCCTTTTAAGGGGAAAGGGTTACCGCGCGCCGGAATTGAAGGCGCATTGAAAAGGGAATTGGGCGTTGTGATTCCTTACGCCGGCGAAGCGGTTGTCTCTTCGATCTTATACGGGAAACCTTCCGCCTTGCAGATGCCGCTTGATCCTTTGGGTGCATTTTTGGAAGATCTGGCGTATCTTTACAGCAAGGAAGATCATAAACAAAATCCGCCCGAGAGTGCAGGGGAAGGGCTTAAGCGTGTAAAAGTACGCGCGCAGGCCCGTCAGGAAAAATCGTGATCGCCGGCTGATAATACAGGGATATTTCCCATGCCAGACGATCAATTGAAAATTGGGAGAAAAACATGAAAAAATTTCGCGGATTAATATCCAAAATGGACAGGGTCTTGTTGAATATGGACTCTTACTCGCATTGATTGTTGTCGGTTTGATTCTCGCATTAAGCCTTGGCGGCGTTTCCCTGTCTGATCTTTATTGCACAGTGGCAAGCGGTATAGGCGGTGGAGAGTCTTGCAATGAACAGAAGATGTACTGTCAGGATTCTTTTGACGGCGATCTAAGCGCGTGGCAACCCTTGAATAATACGGTGTCTTTGAACGATGGTCAGATGTGTTTTGGCAGCGGGTTGCAGGCCATGAATAAATGTTCCATGAAATTGCCTGAATCAGATTATGTCATTAAGATGGATGATGTTAGCATCTCAAGCGGTAATGGATATGGTGTGTTTTTCCGTTCGACTGTTGACAGTAATGGGCTGGATGGGTATGTCTTTCAATATGATCCAGGCTGGAAATCATCTAAATACCCAAACGGGGCACTTCTCATTCGTCAATGGATCAATGGTCGTGAAATTTCAACCCCCATTGCAGTTACTCCAATCGGAGAAAATGTATATAACACCCCGCATGATTTTGAAATTAACGTCTCAGGTGACACCTACACAGTAGTAATGGATGGGAAGGAAGTCCTCTCAGCCCAAGACAGCACCTACACCACAGGTGGAACAGGACTTCGTTCCTGGTTTGGTACCTCTGCCTGTATCGGCGACTTCTCTGTTTTTGAAACACCCTAAAAGGAGCAGCCATGCAATTCGACGAATCCCCCGAGCTTGATCAATTTAAAGATGGCATGCCTGAAAACACCCCCGCACCTGATGCAGGCCGCAAAAAATTCCGCGTGATCTTGTTGCTAACATTTATCGTCGTCTCTCTCTTTGGTGTAGCGCTTTTATTAAAAGAAAATCGCACGCTCGCCACTCTGACAGGCACCGCCGTTGTGCAAGGCCGCGTCGTAGATGAAGACGGTCAACCATTTATCGGCGAAATATTTATTCTCGGCACTGAACTTAAAACGCAAACTGATGCAAATGGAAACTTTGAATTGCGCCGTGTCCCTTCCGGTGAGCAGATCCTCATTGTTGCAGATGAATTAATAGGCCGTGATTTTTCCATTCAAGTCACCACTGCCACCACCCTTGAAATGGGCGAGATTCGTTTTGAGACCACCGCCATGCCGCCCAACTAATTTTTTGGGGGGATGTAAACCCCGCTTCGCTCTTAACTGAAAACTGGGACGCGGTTTATTGTCATCGAACTCCTGCGGGGTATAATCTCCGCTATGACTAAACCTCCCCGCCCTTCGACAAGCTCCGCGTCAGGAAAGCCTCTTGACCCTGAAGCCAAACCCGATGACCGTGTAGATAATGCCCTTCGTCCCGAAAAACTAAATGACCTGATCGGTCAGGATCAGGTTAAAGAGAACTTGTCTATTTTGATCGCGGCAGCACGCAAACGCGGTGAAGCATTGGATCACGTCCTTTTTTATGGGCCTCCCGGGTTGGGAAAGACCACGCTCGCGCATGTGCTTGCCAATGAGATGGAAGTCAACGTGAAAGTTACTGCCGGCCCCGTCATTGAACGTGCCGGTGACCTCGCCGCCATTTTGACAAATCTCCGCGCCGGTGACGTGCTCTTTATTGACGAAGTCCATCGTCTCGGCCGTGCTGTCGAAGAAGTGCTCTATCCCGCCATGGAAGATTTCGCGCTGGATATCGTCATCGGCAAGGGACCATCTGCCCGCTCCATTCGTTTGAAACTTCCACGCTTTACGATTGTCGGTGCTACCACTCGTCTGGCATTGGTCACCGCTCCCTTACGTGCCCGCTTCGGCGCAGCCCGTGGGACTCCACGTGTGGCATTGCGTTTATTACGCCGCGTGCGTGATTTTGCCCAAGTCCGCGCGAATGGGGTCATCACAAAAACTGTCGCCAAAGAAGCCTTGGACTTACTGCAAGTTGATCCCCTCGGCCTCGATGACGTGGATCGTCGCGTACTCAAAACCATCATCGAAAAATATAACGGCGGACCTGTCGGTTTAAACACCATCGCCGCATCCATCAGCGAAGAACAAGACACCATCATGGACGTAGTTGAGCCGTATCTTTACAACTCGGTTTCCTCGACCGCACCCCGCAAGGCCGCGTGGCTACCAAATCTGCTTATGAGCATTTGGGATACACCTACACAGGTGAAGGACAGCAGAGGCTGTTGTAACGCATGTCCCTAAAATATGGGGCTGTTCTACGAAAGGTTGTGATCTATGATTCAAGAAGTAATTGTTAAAGCAAATGCACACGAAGCTTTAAGGCCTTTGGTACAAGCGGCGATCCGCAACCAGTTAAAGATTTTACAGCAGGGAATTGACCATTCGCGGGAACGTATCGCCGAATTTGAAAAAATAACAGGCATGTCTTCAGCAGAATTTGAAAAAAAATTACTGGAACGGGAAATAGAAGATACACTGGATGTCCTGGACTGGAATATGGAACTTGCCTCTATGCGTTTGCTTGAGAGACAGTACAAATATCTTGATGAGGCAGAAGTCAGATAAAAGAGAATGGAATCCCTTGCCTGCACCCTCATGCTCGCTGGTATCACCTTATTTCTCATCGGCGGGGGAGTATATCTCGCCGCCAAATTTGGAATCCCACTCGGCAGACTGCCCGGTGACATCCGCATCGAAGGGGAGCACGGCGGATTCTATTTCCCGGTTACAAGTTCAATTTTGGTATCGGTGGTTTTAACCATCTTGTTAAATATAATTCTTCGTCTTCTCAAAAAATAACATCTGAAAGAACGTACAAAAGTAAACCTCTTATACAAGTAACGTGTTGTAAACCACAAAGCCACCAAGGCATTACGTCACTAAGTTTTTCCCTTTGAGTCTTCGAGACTTTATGTTTTTGTGGTAAAAAATAAACTTTTGCAAGAGGTCAAATATTTCATAAATAAGTCTGCTTTGCACAGACTCTTTTTTTCCAAAAATAAAACCACATGAAACGCATCTCCCTCCTCCTCTTTCTTCTTACCTCTTTCCTCCTCGCCGCCTGCGGACAATTAGACTCCATCCCATATACCCCCGCGCAGACTCCCGAAACATGGCTGCAAATTCAGCCATTCGCCGAATTTCAATTTGCTTCGCAGAATATTATTTTTGTTCAGCCAAGTACATCGATCATTGTCTATTTTCTCGGCATCTTAACGATTGCCGTCGGTTTGTATTTTCTAAAAATCCGCAGCGATCAGCACTCCCGTTTCTGGTGGGGCATCGCCCTGCTTTTATGGGGCATCGGCGCACTGCTCGCCGGCACAAGTTACGAAGCCTTTAGTTACGCCATCAAATGCGCCGGCCGCGAAACCTGCCTCTGGACAAGCTGGTGGGAAGTCCTCTACCTCATCGCCTCCGTCTGGAGCATAGACGCAATGACTCTTGCCGTCGCATATTCTAGCACTACGGGCAAACTACGCAAGTCACTTTCAATATACGCCATAGCAAACGCCGTTCTATATTTCATCATCGTCATGATCGGCGCATTTATCCCGATCAAATTCTTGATCTCATTTGAATTACTTTTGGTTGTTGCCGCGCCGGGCATCATCGCCTTTTTCGTCATCAACGGCTGGCGCTATTACAAATATAAAATTAACCAAGACCTTGTATTATTAGGCACATGGATCTGGCTCGGCATCACCATCGCCGCCTATTTTCTTTATCTTATTTCCGGCAACACCGCCGCACTTTGGGCCAAAGGGTTTTGGTTCTCAGAAAATGACGTGCTTCACATCGGCCTCATCATTTGGATGTTCTACATCGCCATTGCCCTCGCGCCTCAAGTAAAAGACTCATGAAAACTTCCGACTTCGATTATCACCTCCCCGAATCTTCCATTGGGCAGACTCCTGCTGAACCGCGTGATTCATCGCGGCTGTTGGTTTTGCATCGTGATTCGGGGGATGTAGAACACCGCATCTTTCGTGACCTCAGCCTGCTTCTGCGACCCAAAGATATCCTTATCCTCAACCGGACTCGGGTCATCCCTGCCAGAATTTTCGCCAAAAAAGAAACCGGCGGACACGTCGAGTTGCTCCTCCTGCGCCGCCGTGACGAGTTGACCTGGGAAGCGCTGGTGGGTGGCAAGGGTCTGCGCGTAGGCAAGAAGGTGCAGGTGAACGATGGTCCGCAGGCGGAAATACTTGAAATTCTCGAAGGCTCCGAACGGCTGATTAAATTCACAGAACCCATCGAGCCGTATTTTTCAAACGTGGGCAACGTTCCGCTCCCGCCCTATATTCACGAAAAACTGAATGACCCCGAACGCTATCAAACCATTTACCCCAGAATTATTAAATCAACTAAAAGAAAAAGGTGTGCAGATCGCTTATGTGACTTTGCATGTTGGCTTGGACACTTTCGCCCCCGTCACAGAAGATCACCCCGAAGAACATAAGATCCACACCGAGTGGTGCGAACTCCCACAGGAAACCGCAGACTTAATTAACCAAACCAAACAAAACGGTGGGCGGGTGGTGGCTGTGGGGACAACCAGCGTGAGGACACTTGAAAGCGCCGCCAGCCAGTCGTCAATCGTCAATCGTCGATTGTCAATTGCGCCCTTCATCGGTCCCACAAATATCTTCATCCTCCCCGGTTATCAATACAAAATTGTTGATGCGATGATCACAAATTTTCATTTGCCCAAGTCCACGCTGATCATGCTGGTCAGCGCTTTTGCAGGGCGTGAAAAGATTCTTGAAACCTATAAACTCGCCATTCAAAATGGATATCGCTTTTATTCCTTTGGCGACGCCATGTTCATTGAGTAATTCTTCCCTCTTTCTTCTTTCAAAAAAATGTCTCTCGAAAAATTAAACAACGAAATCATTCAATGCCGTAAATGTCCGCGCCTTGTAGAATGGCGTGAAGAAGTTGCGCGTGTAAAACGCAAGGCCTATAAAGACGAAGAGTATTGGGGAAAACCTGTCCCAGGGTTTGGTGATCCGCGGGCGCGTGTGCTGGTGGTGGGACTCGCTCCCGGCGCGCACGGTTCCAACCGCACCGGGCGACAATTTACAGGCGATGCATCGGGCGGATCTCTTTTCCCAGCGTTGCACCGTGCCGGGTTCGCGAATCAGGCTGAGGTTAAGTCCCGAAGCGATGGTCTCATCCTCAAAGACATGTATATCACCGCGTCTGGCCGCTGCGCCCCGCCAGATAATAAGCCGAGTCCGGTTGAGTTGAATAATTGCCAGCCGTATCTTGAGCGTGAGATTCAAATCATCCAGCCCAAAGTGATTGTTTGCCTCGGGAGGATAGCATTTGAGAGGATTCTCAAAATAAATTCGCTGCGCAATTCGGTATATAAATTCGCACACGGTGCGTCTTATCAATTGCAAAATAAGGTTTGGGTATTGTGTTCTTATCATCCCAGCCAGCAAAATACGTTGACGGGCAAATTAACTGTTCAAATGTTTGACCAAATTTGGAAAAAAGCGAGAGATTTGATAAATGAAAATATTTAAACGTGTTCTTTGGGGATTATTGATCGTAGTCGTTGTATTTGTTCTGGGATTTGTTGTATGGGCAGAGAATCCTTTGGGACCTGCGTCTGAAGCATTATCTGCGCTTGAATCAGATTCAAAAGTTAGCGTAACTGTGGATAAATATATAACATTTAAACCTGTGGATATGGAACCGACAACAGGCTTTATCTTTTACCCCGGCGGGCGTGTGGACTATCGTTCATACGCGGCGCCTCTTCGCGCAATTGCTGAACAGGGATACTTGGTTGTGCTTGTACCGGTCCGCTTGAATCTGGCTTTCTTTGATATCAATGCGGGAGATCTTGTTTTTTCGATGTATCCCGAAATTCAACATTGGGTAACAGGCGGACATTCTCTTGGTGGAGTGGCTTCTGCCTTGTTTGCGAAGAATCATCTTGATGAAATAGAAGGTTTGGTTTTCTGGGCTTCTTACCCGGCAGACGAATCTCTCAATAATAGTGACTTGAAGATGCTGTCCATTTACGGGACGAATGATATGGCAGGGATGGAGATTTTTGACGAGAAGAAACCGCTGCTTACAGCCGATGCCGGGTATGTGGTCATTGATGGTGGCAATCACGCGCAATTTGGTAATTATGGCCCTCAGCCTGGTGATAATGCCGCAACAATAACCAGCGGGGAGCAGCAGGCACAAATTGTTAAGGCTACCTCTGAATTTTTGCAGGAAATAAGTAAATAAAGAATCTATTATGAAACATTGGCAAAAAATAGTTGCCTGGATTACTGTAGCTATTTTTTTAATAGTTACAGTAGTACCCTTTCTTGTGCCTGCCCCAGAGTTGACGGGGATTGGTCACTGAAAAAGAATTTACCGAACCCGATAGCAAATTTATAGAAGTGAACGATGTGACGGTCCACTATAAGGAAGTTGGTTCAGGTGAAACAACTTTTATTTTGCTGCATGGTTTTGGCGCGAATGTGTATTCGTGGCGCGAAGTGGCCGATGACTTTGCACAATATGGTCGTGTAATTATGTATGACCGCCCCGCATTCGGTCTGACCGAACGCCCGATGCCCGAGGATTGGGTGGAGAATCCATATGGCATGAAAGCCAATGTTGAACTCTTGCGCGGGTTGATGGACACATTGGAAATTGAGAAGGCTGTCTTGGTTGGAAACTCGGCCGGCGGCGGGGTTTCCGTTGCCTTTGGTTTGGAGTATCCTGAAAGAGTAGAGTCTCTCATTTTGGTCGACCCCGGCGTGGGCGGAGGGAGAGGCCCGCAGTTTCCGGCGTGGGGATTGCCGCTCATGTGGACTCCGCAAATGCGGCATCTCGGTCCGCTGATGGTGCGTGATTATCAGGAGACACTTCCCAATACCATTCAGCGCGAATGGTTCGACCAAACAAAACTTACTGAAGAAATCAAACAGGAATATCTAAAGATATTTCAGATTGAAAACTGGGACCGCGCCTTTTATGAGTTGACCTTTGCGCCCGCGTACCCTGAGTTACGTCCGCTGTTGCCGCAGTTGACAGTGCCTGTCTTTATCGTGGCCGGGCAGGAAGATCGCCTGATCCGCGCCTGGTATTTTGAAGCGATCGCAACCGAAATTCCTGATGCGAAACTGGTCTCATCCCGCAATGTGGGCACGTGCCGCAGGAGGAATGTCCCGGCCTGTTTATGCAGGCTGTGGTACAGTACTTGGATAAACAATGAACACACCTTTGATCGCCCTTAGCTCACCCGCGCCTGATTTTGAACTCACTGATATTCATGGCAACCTCATCAGGCTTTCAAGTTTTCAAAATAAACAACCGGTCATCCTTGCTTTCCTGCGCGGCTTTCTCTGACCATACTGCCGCGCGCAGTTGGCGCGTATGCGGGATCATTATTCTGAATTTACTGAGCGCGGTGCGCAGATCATTGCCGTTGGCCCTGATAGTTTGAGCGTCTTTCAGGAATATTGGAAAAAGGAATCCATGCCCTATATCGGCCTGCCCGATCCTGACCGCAGTGTGTCGAAGATGTATCGTCAGCAGATCAACCTGTTTAAACTCGGCCGTATGCCCTTGAATTGTGTGATCGATATTCACGGACATATTCGTTACATCCACTACAGCGCGAACATGACCGATATTCCTGATAACGAAACATTCCTAAACGTAATAGACGAACTTAACAAAACATCAAACTGATAACTGATAATCCGCATTACTGGTGATAAACATGTCTCTTGGAAAAATTGCATTTCTTGGTTCAGGTGAAACTTCCCTCGCGGGCGGCCGCATCTTTGAATCTCTTGCCCGTAATATCTCTGACCCGTCGGTCAGTCAACGCCCCTTGCGTGTTGCTGTAATGGAAACAACCGCCGGCTTTGAACTGAATTCATTTCAGGTCGCAAGCCGTGTTGCTGAATTTCTCAAGACACGTTTGCAGAATTACAAACCCGTGATTGATATCATCCCTGCTCGTAAATTGGGAACTGAATTCAGCCCTGATAATCCCGAAATATTAAAACCTCTGTTATCCGCCAACATGATCTTCATGGGGCCGGGCAGTCCCACGTATGCGGCGCGTCAATTGCGCGGCACACTGGCCTGGGACATTATCCGCGCACGGCACAGACTGGGCGCTACGTTAATCTTTTCCTCTGCGGCTACGATCTCTGTCGGCGCATGGGCTTTGCCTGTTTACGAGGTATATAAAGCCGGTGAAGATATCCATACCAAATCAGGTCTTGATCTGTTTGCAGATTATGGCATGAGCCTGTCTTTTGTTCCGCATTGGAATAATGCCGAAGGCGGGATCGATCTGGATACAAGCCGCTGTTTTCTCGGTATTGAACGTTTTAATCAATGGCGAAAATTATTACCGGCAGAAAATATTCTGGTTGGCCTCGATGAACATTCCGGCATCATTGTGGATTTTGACAAGGCAATTTGCGAAGTGAGCGGAGTCAGCTCGGTTACCGTCCTCAAACAAACCGGTATGGAAATTTATCCCTCAGGCGCAAAATTCCATTAAGTGAGCTTGGCCAAACTTGCTCTCCCTTCATCTAGGATAAGGGGATTCAGTCCGCAGCCCGGGAATTATCACTCAAGTAGCAAACTCGACTCGAATGAAGAAACGCCTCCTGACGAAGCCCTGAGCCTGCTCGAGCAACGAAAAGATGCCCGTACCCGAAAAGACTTCGCCGAATCAGACCGTCTGCGCGACCAGATCGCCTCCCTTGGCTGGACCGTGCAAGACAGCAAAGAAGGGCAGAAGCTGGTCAAGAGATAGTGGGAAGTGAAGCGTGAGAAGTGAGAAGTAAAAAGTGAGAAGTAAAAAGTGAGAAGTAAAAAGTAAGGCCGTGAATGTAAAACATTTATGGCCTTTTTTATTCTGCATTCTCCACTCCTCATTCCCCGTCCTTTCCTTCACTTTGCGATAAAATAGAATCCACCAAGGAGATTTTATATGCGCGCGGTAGACATCATCATCAAAAAACGCGATAAGCAGGAATTAACATCGCAGGAGATCGAGTTTTTTATAAAAGGATTTACCAATGGAGAAATCCCTGATTATCAGGCTTCCTCTTTTGCAATGGCAGTTCTGTTAAATGGAATGACTCCCTTTGAAACAGCGGATTTAACCCTTGCGATGGCCCGTTCAGGGCAGGTGCTTGACCTTTCCAAAGTCGTGGATATTGCAGTCGATAAACATTCCTCCGGCGGTGTGGGCGATAAGACCAGCATCTCGGTCATGCCGATGGTCGCAGCCTGCGGATTGCCCGTTGGCAAAATGTCAGGCCGTGGACTTGGCTTCAGCGGCGGTACCCTCGACAAACTGGAATCCATCCCCGGGTATCGCGTAGACTTAACCACTGATGAATTCAAACAGCAATTAAAAGAAAAAGGCATCGTCCTTACAGGACAGTCCCTTGATCTCGCACCGGCAGATGGGAAAATGTACGCCTTGCGTGATGTAACCGGCACAGTACCATCCATGCCATTAATCGCATCCTCGATCATGTGCAAAAAAATTGCATCAGGCGCCAACGCCATCGTTCTGGATGTCAAAACAGGCCTCGGCGCATTCATGCAAACTTTGGAGGAAGCCCGCGAACTTGGTAATTTAATGGTGGATATTGGCCGTCTTGCTGGCCGCAAAACAGTGGCTTTACTTTCAGATATGAATCAACCTTTAGGTTCCGCAGTTGGGAATTCATTAGAAGTGATCGAAGCCATTGAACTTTTGCGCGGACGTGCCCCCAAAGATTATTACGAACACTGCCTGCATGTTACAGCGCATGTTCTTCTGCTTGGTCAGCGTGCAAAAGATTTGGAAGAAGGCCGTGCCATGGCTCAAAAATCAATTGATGACGGCAGTGCGTTGGAAACATTCCGCGTGCTGGTGCAGGCACAGGGCGGCGACGTCTCCTACGTGGATGATATGTCGAAGTACACGCGTGCAAAATATGTGGAAGTGTTGAATGCTCCTCGCAGCGGATTCATCTCACAGGTACATGCCAGAATCGTGGGGGAGGCGTCGGTTGTGCTTGGAGCGGGTCGTGCCAAAAAGAGCGATTCTGTCGATCACGCAGTTGGTTTCCTCATCCACAAAAAAGTTGGCGATAAAGTGCAGGCTGGCGAGCCATTATTTGAGATTCATGCCAATGATGAAGCAAAAATTGATCGAAGCGCGCAAGGCAGTACTCTCGGCGCACAGCTTTAGTGATGAATTTGTATCTCCACTCCCCCTGTTTTACGAGTAAAATAGCGTATAGTCTTGTAAGTTTTTTTAAGAATCCAGCATATTTCACCCCAGGAAAACGGTAATGGCAAAAGTTTCATTAAGAATTTATAACCGAGAAATCGAAGGCCTCATTGATCAGGGACGTATTGATGAGGCAATTGCGCATTGCCAGCATATCTTGAAAAGATTTTCCAAACATTTGGAAACGTATCGTTTGCTTGGCAAGGCATTTCTTGAATCAAAACGCTATAACGAAGCGGTGGATATATTCAGTCGTGTCTTGATGTCGGTGCCTGATGATTTTGTTTCGCATGTTGGCATGAGCATCATTCGCGATGAAGAAAACAAACTGGATGATGCCATCTGGCACATGGAACGCGCTTTTGAAGCACAGCCGTCCAATGCTGCAATTCAAGGCGAATTGCAAAGATTGTATGGCCGCCGCGATGGCATGGAGCCGCCCAAGATCCGCATGACACGCGGTGCGCTCGCTCACATGTATGTGCAGGGCGAGTTATATCCGCAGGCTATTGCAGAAATCCGCGCCGTGCTTCTTGAAGATGCGCAGCGTGCCGATATGCAGGTACTACTTGCGCGCGCCTATTTCCGCGGCGGACAGAAAGCCGATGCTTCGGATATGTGCGTGCAATTGTTAAAGCGATATACATATACTTTTGATGCAAACCGCGTAATGGTTGAACTTTTACCGTCTACTGCCGGCGCGGCAGAAAGCACCCAGGTCTATCGGATGCGTGTGGGTGAGTTGGATCCGTACGCCACATTTACCAAAGGTTCTGTGTTTCAATCGAATGACGTCGCTGATGCGGCTATTAATTTGGAGCGCCTTGAATACACCGGGGAAGAAGTGCCAATGGGCAATGAATGGGGTGCTTCACTTGGGCTGGGTGCCGCGGCGGCTGCCCCTGCATTTTCTGCGACTGCTTCATCTGATACACCCGATTGGTTAAAATCCGCCGGACTGGCTGATTCGCAGCCCGCTGCTTCTGTGGATGATGGTATTCCAGATTTTCTGCGCGCCGCTGGATGGGGTGAATCAGACGGCATTGAGCAGCCTACTTCAATTTTTGATGATGAACCCGCTGCTGGTGACTTGACTCCAGCCGACATGCCAGACTGGCTCAAAGGACAAGTGCCGACGGATATCCCGGCTCCTACGAAGCCTCAGCTTGCTTCTGAACAATCAATAGATACTCCCGATTGGTTAACCGGCCTTGGTGATGCGCAAAGCGGTGAAACAGAAGACGCTGCCAAAAATGTAAAACTGCATTCAAGCGATGTCCCCGATTGGTTAAGCGGACTTGGCGATGTCCCTGCTCCATCGAATGACACCCCCGATTGGCTAAGTGGACTTGACGATGCGCAGTCCTCCGAAGCCGAGCCTATTCAAGCTGGAAATCTCCTGATTGGTTGAGTGAACCGAAAGATGAACAATCATCTGCCCAGGAGAGCAACTCTCCTGATTGGTTGAATGACCTTGGCAGTTCTCAATCCATGACAAAAATTGAACCTGCTCAAGCCGCCGATCTCCCCGATTGGCTAAGCGGACTTGATGATGCGCAATCCATTGAATTGGAGCCTGCCGCACAACCCAGTGATATTCCAAATTGGTTAAATGATATGGACAAAAAAGATCAACCCGTATCCTCCATTGACAGTCTGGGCGCATCTGCTCAAGAGCAGGATGATGCCGTGGCGTGGCTTGAATCGCTTGCTGCCAAGCACGGAGCCAAACCTGAAGAACTGGTTACTGACCCGAGCAAACGGCACGAAACACCACCTGAATGGGTGTCACAGGCACAGAACTTAAATCAACAAGCGCCTGCCGCCACCGTTGAAAGTTTGGGCGCATCTGCTCAAGAGCAGGATGATGCTGTGGCCTGGCTTGAATCACTTGCTGCCAAACATGGAGCCAAACCTGAAGAACTGGTCACTGATCCGAGCAAGCGGCACGAAACACCACCTGAATGGGTATCACAGGCACAGAACTTAAATCAACAAACGCCTGCCGCCACCGTTGAAAGTTTGGGCGCATCTGCTCAAGAGCAGGATGATGCCGTGGCATGGCTTGAATCACTTGCTGCCAAACACGGAGCCAAACCCGAAGAACTGGTCACCGATCCGAACAAACGCAGTGACACTCCACCCGAATGGGTTTCACAAGCACAGACTCTAAATCAACAAGAACCCGAACCCCAGGCTGAAAAATCTGAATGGGTGGAAGGCGCTCAAAATATTGGCGAACAATTTTTGCTGAATTTGAGAATCCATCTGCTGGCGCTCCCGCCGAATCTGCAACCGATGAAACCGGAATGTGGCTGCGCGAACTGGGTGAACAGGAAACGCAGAAAGAAGATCTTCAACGAGGCGACATTCCTGATTGGTTGAGAGATTCAGCCGAGCCTAATAATGCAGATGGAAAATTTGAATTCGCAGAAGAATCCACTGCTCAAAAATCAGACCTGCCCAATTGGTTCGATGAAAAGGAAGAATCTACACCGCAAAATTCATTCGGGGATCAGGATATGTCTCAAAATGATCTCTCCAATTGGTTAAGCGGCCTGGACGATGAACCCGGGCTTCCGTTTGATGCCATGCCAACGCCCGATTCGATCTTAACTGCACCGAAATCTGAAACACCCGTTGCACAGAAAACTGATCTACCTGATTGGTTGCGCGACGTTGACCCTCAGAGTAACGAGTTTGAGGATGAGTGGAAGAAATCCATTAATGATGCAGAGCCGCATGCGCTCGCTTCTTTGCCGACCGAGGAGCCTGCTCCTGTTAGTCTGCCAGTTGATCTGCCCGAATGGCTGCAAGGCGTGGATGATGAAAACCCACTTAAACTGGATGATGACGATACGCCGCCCTGGATGCATCGTGAAGCTTATGAAGCAGGCGAGCAATTACAACCCACACCTACTTCCCCTTCAGACTGGCATCCGATAGAGCCGAAGCCTGAATCTGTTTCAAAAGTTCCCACACAAGAATCACAGCCAGTTGCAAAACAGGCCGAACAACCCGTTTCGGAAGTTGTGAAAAAACAGGAAGCCAAACCTTTCGTACCGCCTCCGCCTGAGCCTGTATCTGCTCAACCCGTAGTGACACCACCTGTGGCGAAAGTTGAAGCACCTGCCAAGAAGAAATCTGCTTTGCCGCGCCAGCGTCAACCGGAAGCGCAGAACGTGACTGTTGCGCTGAATCAGGCCAAAGGTGAATTGGACCGCGGTGATATTCCTGCTGCGTTGGAACATTACGGGAAGCTTATCAAAAAGGGTAAGCATCTCGAAGAAGCGATCCGCGATCTGACAGAGTCGATCTACCGCTATCCGGTGGAAGTGGGTATCTGGCAGACTCTGGGCGATGCTTATATGCGCGCCAATCGTTTGAAGGAAGCGCTTGAGGCCTATAACAAGGCTGAAGAGTTAATTCGTTAATTCATAGGTCAGACAGATCGTTTGTCCTATATAATTTTTATTCTGGAGGAATTTCTGTGGAAAGAACGCTCGTGCTCGTAAAACCTGATGGTGTACAACGTGGACTCATCGGTGAAGTAATTGCCCGTTTTGAACGTCGTGGACTTCGTTTGGTGGCTGCAAAATTTATTCATGTCAGCACTTCTCTGGCTGAGACACATTATGCTGAACATAAGGGCAAGCCGTTTTATGAAGGCTTGATCCAATACATTACTTCTGCGCCTGTGATGGCGATGGTCTGGGAAGGTCCCAATGCAGTTGCGGCTGTGCGTCAGACCGTTGGTTCCACCAAGCCCGTTGAATCTGCTCCCGGCACCATTCGTCATGACTATGCTCTGGAAGTGGGCCGCAACCTGATCCACGCTTCAGACAAACCTGAAACCGGCGAACGTGAAGTTGCTCTCTGGTTCAAGACAGAAGAACTCGTTGAATGGAAGCGTGCTGTAGATCAATGGGTGTTTGAAAAGTAGTGTAAGTGTGTAGATAGGTACACAAGTAAATAGGTGCGTATATAAAAAATCCCGTGCATATCGCACGGGATTTTTACGTGTTTACATGTCCACTTGCATACTTTTCACTGCCTATTGCAATCTCAACAATACTTTTCCGTCTTCCCATAGTTCTTCGAGATTGTAAAAATCACGCTGATCGGGGGAGAAGAGGTGTAGAACCACATCGCCATAATCAACAATAACCCAGCCGTCACGGGAGAGTCCCTGCTGTTTTCCTTTTTTTTCGTGTTTGGAGCGGATGTCTTCGATGGTGGCTTTGGCGAGTGCATCTAACATGCGGTCACTGGTGCCGGTGCAGATGATGAAGTAGTCGGTAAAAGAGACAATATCTTTCAGGTCGATCAGGACGATATCTTCGCCTTTTTTGTCTTCAAGGGAGTTTACGATTTCACGTGCGAGTTCTAGTGCGTTCAGGTTTCACCTCATGATTTGGATAATGGTGCGGAAAATAATTTTGTGTATATAGATCCGCCGGATTGTAAGTCGCTTTTGAAAAGATGCACAGAGTCTACTCTGGCTATGGCAATATTGCCAAGTTGAATTGTGTCCAACGCCGCGCGGACTTTTGACAATTCTGCGGGTGTAATGTTTTGGCGGGCGCGGCCAATGGTGAGATGCGGGGAGAAGGCGCGTTCTTCTTTTTCATAACCCAAACGGGATGCGCCAGTTTCAATGCTTTTATGCAGAGATGTTAAAACTGCCGGGGCGTGGAGTCCGACCCATAGGATGCGTGGCATGCGTGAGCTTGGGAAAGATCCGAGTCCGCCGATCTGCATGTCAAATTGCGGGTGGGTGGATGCTTCACGGGTGAGCATCTGCTTTAGAAAATCCAGATGAGAGGCGGCGATTCCTCCGATAAATTTCAAGGTCAGATGCATGTTTTGCGGGGGAACCCAGCGGATGATGTCGTCTCCCACTGTTTGCCGCAGACGTGTAGTTTGTCTTTCGATCGTTTCGAGGATTATTTGGGAAAGTTCGATGGCGATGAAGGCGCGCAGCAGACTCATGCGATGTGCTTATGCCTTTTCGAGAACTTGTTCCACGGCGTGTTTGAGATCGAGGAATCCAACCGGCTTGGTCAGATACATGGAGGCGCCTGCTTCCAGCCCATTTTTGATATCGCCCGGCATACTTTTGGCTGAGACGACGATCACGGGAATGGAGGCGAGGTCGGGTTCGCGGCGCATATAACGCAAAACTTCAAGGCCGGAGATATCGGGCATCATGATATCCAAAATGATGACATCCGGTTTTTCCTGT
>NZ_JADJUO010000029.1:0-19734 GCF_016717045.1 Candidatus Villigracilis proximus
TGAATTACGTTGAAAGAATCCTAAAATAGCGGCGCCGATGCTGACGAAGCCAAGATAAGGCAATAAGAGGAACCAGCCCACGAATGGCAGGGCGCAGGCAAAACATAAAATTACGGCGCTCCAGATATTTCGCTTCCAAAGAGTTAAATCGGGGAAGATTCTTTCAGCAAAAACATTTACCATGCCTATTAAACCAAACTTAGCAGTACAGTGAGAAGCCCAAAATCACCAACGCGGGGAATGGTCAATATGCCTTTGACAAATGCGCCTGCATTTTTAGCAACCGAGAGCAACACAAAAGCGATCAAGCCGAAGAAGAGAAATTCACCATGCCCAAGCCAAAGGCACGGCCGGAGGTCTGGTTGATGATGTTTGCGATTTTCGTCACGGCTGGTGAAGAGTGCGCCGATCACGAGAAAATACGCGGCGAGGGTAATGGTGAGTGCGATGATGATGAAAAATATTCGAAAGATGTCGGTCATTGGTTTCTCCTAATGATGTGAGCGTACTCCAACGCGCTTCGACTGCGTTCCTCAAAGGATTCGTCGCTCCGCTCAGGGTGTGGTTTATTTAAATTTGATTTCGTAACAACAACCCATTCCCACCAGCCAGAGCATGGATGCCACAACCAGCGCAGACATCAGATACAAACTGGAGTTCAAACGGGATGGCAGGCAGGGTGGGCATTTTGAAACTGCGAGAGGATATTGAGTGAGGCTGTCCATTGATTTGTAATTGAACCAGACATTACTGAAGTTTGATAATCCAAAAGCCAACACTTGAATCACGAACGGCGCGGCGAGGATGATGGCGGTCAACGCGAATGCGGATTGCAGGATGACTGTCAGCGTGAGGAATTTTGGTAGTTGGGCTGGCAGGCTTGAGGTCCGCATGAACGGCGCGGCGAGGTCGCGGGTCAACTCTTGTTCGGGCAGTGAATCCAATTCGGCAAATAAATTTTGAAGCGTGGATAATCTCGCCGCGCATTCGTCGCATGAATCCAGATGCGATTCGATCTGCGCGTTCGTGAGTAGCTTCGTCAAGATATTCGTTGAGTTGATCTTCAGTTAGATGCATGGAGTTTCTCCGCTAAAATTTTGCGGGCGCGGAAGAGATGACTCTTCACATCGCTCAATGGGATTTTAATTCTGCTGCAATTTCTTCGTAGGATAGTTCCTGATAATGCCGCAGTTCGACGACTGCCCGATAATGCACCGGCAATGATGCGAGTGCCTGCCGAATCTGCTCGCTTCTCTCGCGGACCTCGTGAACTGCTTCAGGCAATTGGGCAGGATCAGCGTCCCGTTCATCGTCGAGTTCGGTGGTCACTTTTGAGACTCAAGATGATTTAAACACAGGTTGGCGGCCACCCGCCGAATCCACGGGCCGAACTCGCGTTCAATATCAAAGGTGGATGCGGTCAGGCGCGCGCTAAAAGATTCCTGAGCCAGTCTCCGGCTTCGCCGCGCTCGTAGAATGCGATAACAGACATTAAAGATACTGGTCTGGTAGCGCGTGACAAGTTGCCAAATGCCCCGCGCCCGTTGGCGTCACCGCGACGGGCTTGTAGAATCAGGTCGCGGTCTGTGGGCATAATCATGGCTAAAGTTTAATACAGGTTTGGGTGTGAAAAAGTTGCAGTGAAAAGTGAATTTAGACGAACTGATTCATGGCATTTGACAGTTCAAGAAATTCATTGCCCCAACCGTTTTCGATGGAAATTTCTTGAATACAGCCTGTTGGGGCAAATAAATAGCCGAGTCTTTTCTCATCAACCTTTCGGAAATTTTTTACCTTATCAAGTTCATCTTTGAGCTGTTTAATTATTTCTTCAACCGGCAGGGAACTCCAAAGTGAATCTTCAGAGCTTCCAAGGAAAAGAATGGTTTGTCCAAGTACTTTTTCCAGATTTTCCATTAGGCTTCTTGCACAAGTCTATTTTCTTCTGCTAATCTTCACTAAGAGATACGATTTTTTTAAATTCGTGCAAATTAGCGTGATTTCGTGGATAAGGTCTTTTATAACGCTATTTTACTTTTGCAAAATTATAAAAACAGGCCACGCTCTCGCGTGACCTGCAAATTTACTTCAAAAGGATTCTGTTCCAGTCAAGCATGGTCTTTAAGTGTTCCATGGGAACTTCGCCTTCAGGAACGAAGCCTACAAACGAGCGGTTGTATGTATCTTCGGGACCGTCGGAGAGATGCCAGTGCAGGGGCATTTTGAAAATACCCACAGCGGATGTGCCTTTGTCACCATCGGGTAGAGCGGTTTCGTAGGTGATGACCGTCATCCCGTCAACGGTTTCAGCGACTTCGGCAACAGTGGCTTCATGGATCCAGCGCAGCCATTGCTTTTGTTGAACTTTTTCCTTGGTGTCCGGTTTTTCAAATATGCGGGTACGGGTAACAGTATCTCCCCGCTGATAAACCCACGGAGTTGTTGCCGAGACAGGTTCCTTGCCTTTTTTCTGTACAGGCGATGCATTTGGATTTGAAAATGTATCTGGAAGTAAACCCATGCCAGATTTTGTCTTTACGGCTGTGGCGATCTGCCAGGCATTCCGGTTCCTTATCTACAAAACGCAGCCAGAGGATGCTCGCACCGGGGACGTCCTCTTTTTCTGAAACAGGCTTGGTATAAAACGGACGTGGTTCTCCGGTCAGTTTGTTTTCGGTTTCGTTGTTGAAATACCCCTTCGGTTTGGGAGTTAATCCGCCGGGAGGCAAATGTCCGCGAATGTGCTGGCAGTGTTCCGCGGTTTCGTTGCAGACCGCGCGGCTGACGATCAACTCGTGCGTGCGTCCATGCTCATCGCGCCAGGCGGAGGTGTCGTAGTTTTCCCACGCATCCATTACTGTGCGAATGTCACTCGCCTCTTGTGAGTTACGTGCGGCTTCCTCTTCAACGGTGAGTTTTTCCCAATTGGGGTCAGTGACATATTTGATACGTAACGGTGTGAGCTTAATGATCTCCTTCCATGCCCACTTGGGAAAAGTATCCTTCATGGCTTCGATCTTCGTCAGCGCTTCTTCGGTGGTCAGCGAGCGGACGTCGTAATTGGCTTCTTCCATTAGCAATGCAGAAATGCCGGCACGGCGGGTCTTCGGTCCATTGGCTTTCACGCTGAGCATGTGCAGGGCGGCTTTGTCCTTCCACTCTTTCTCAGGGGCACTGGCCAGCTTGGGGATGTTGGACCCTGTACCGGCTTCGTAAGCTGCGATCTTTTCCTTGCAGAGTGCGTCGACAGCGGCGTCATCCAATGCTTTGATCTTCTTTTGCAGGTCTGCTGCGCCGAGTCGAATGATCAAATCTTTGGGGTCAGCCCATGAACCATGCGCGCTGGCGTAGCGCATTCCTGAAAAATGGACAACCATATATTGCAGCCAATATGGGTATCGTTGTGGTTCCTTCTTAAAACGCTGATGGATTTCCTCCATCAACTCAGGTTGTTTCTTATTTTCCAGTGAAGCCTTGTACTCTTCGGCTTTCCACATGGCAATATCTTTAACTGTAACGGGTTGATCCGGTTTGTATTCGACAAGAAACTCCGCTTCAGACGGCTCGAAGTTTGGGTCGTTTTTAGACAGTTTATACCAGGCGAGTTTACGCTGTTCGATCTTGTCATAAGTCGCGAGGAATGCGCGCAATTGATCGAGTTCCCGTTCGGCCATCGCCAGCGTGGAACTTTCCTTTTGCTTAATTCTTCTGTCTCAATGGTTCGTTTGGGATGTTCGGGAGCCATCACTTCAAGGCGGCGCTTTCTGGATTTAACCCAGTCACGGTGCATGTTGCGATGATTTACCCAATATTGGATCTGGCCTTCCACAAAACTTTTTTCCCCGCGAATATCCTTGGGCCAGCTTTGAATGAACAGAGCATGGAAGTTATTGATCTCGGTCAGTTCGGCCTCGTCCACGGGCTTGAACTTTAGATAATTTCGCGCACATCTTTTGTTGAAAAATATCCGCGCAGAGAGGAATAGGATTTATACGCGCCAATCGCCGCCAGTTCCTGAGCCTTGGTGTAGGCATCCACTTCTGTTTTGAGCGATGCAATATCCTTATCCTTGTATTGCTTCCAAATATCGATCTCCATGTAATACAGGAGAAAGTCACGCAATTTCGGTTCGCGCATGGGATAAATGGTGCCTGCATAACACTTCATTCTGCCATTGGAAATAATTTGGTTCAGCCATGATATGCTCCTTAAGATATTGGTTATTTAAACAATAACAATATAGGAATAAATTATATCCGATTCTTTTGCCATTCAATCACGTCCGTACATGCCAGTCTGCATCAACTGCTCAAAAAGCGCATGAAATATGTACGCTCATAAACAAATCATTTCCTCCTGTACATTGGAACGCACAAGTACCGATCTTAAAATTAACAGTAAAATACAGTCAACTTATATCCTACAAGAAAAGAGAAACGATGTTGGAAAATAAAGAGCTATATTTGAAGAGTACTATTTTTGGCGCCTTGCTTGGGATGGGGTTCGGTGTTGCACTGGGAGCTGCGACCGGCGCTTTGAGTGTCACCTGGGTTGGCGTTCGGTTTGGCGCTATTGCCGGAGGTTTGCTGGGCATGTTGACCGGCGCCTTAACCGGGGCTCTCACTGTGCGTATTGCCGGGCGGACGGGCGGGGTGAGCACCGGCGCGTATACGGGAATGTTATTTGGCGCGGTGTTTGGCGGTGTGCTGGGAATTTTCATTCCCGCTTCTTTTCGCGCAAGTGTGGCAACTTTTCACGTGCTGATCCTTGATGTCTTAACGCAGGGTGGATTTGAAACCGGGGTTCTTTTAAGTTTTTTGCTTTCGTGTATTGCCACGATGGTGGGCGCATGGGTCAGTGGACGAAATCTCCAGGTCCGTGATTTTACAAAAACGTCCTAGGAACTCACACTTACGAAGGAATGTAACCTGTTGTAGTGATTAATGTTCCTGCTCTTTGTATCGTATTAATGATACAAAGAGCAGCTTGTATTTAATTTATCGAGGAGATATACAATGACTTCCATTCAAGAATTAATTCCCGTATTACAAATTTCCATTGGACCTGTGATCTTGATCTCAGGCGTTGGCTTGCTTTTATTGAGTATGACCAATCGTCTGTCACGGGTGATTGAGCGGGCCAGGACTCTGCTTGCTGTGTCTGAAACAGTTTCGGGCCGTGTCCAGAAGCGTGTCCTTGCCCAGATCGATATCCTGTGGGTGCAGGCGCGTTTGATCCGCTTATCCATTTTGATGGCGTCCACGAGTTTGTTGAGCGCAGCTTGTTTGATCATCGCCCTGTTTATTACGGCTTTGTTCAAACTAGAGGATGCCTGGCTGATCAGCGCCCTGTTTGTGACCTGTCTGCTTTCGTTGATCGGGTCATTGCTGGCTTTTATAACGGATATTAATCGTTCGCTTACTGCGTTCAAGGTTGAATTGTATGATCGTTAATAAATGCCTGCCGATGTAGTAAAAATAAGCTTGTCATTTCCAGCGGATATCGAAAATATCCTTATTGCCATCCGGCTATGCTATACTCTCGTGAAATTATTCATCTCTTTTACAAGGCTTGAACTTTATGGAAAAAACCATTATTGAGATTCCAACTGAATTATTGCAGGCGGCAAAGATAACCCCTGAGGAAGTCAAAACGCAGCTGGCAATTCGCTTGTATCAGATCCATAAATTAAATGAAGAGCAAGCCAGCGCTCTGGCCGGAGACACAACTGCCATTGAATCTCTGATTTGGAATCATCAGGCAGCGGGGCATTTCGATCTTGATGAGTTTTTATCCTGGGCTTCTCATGATTTAAAGACGCCGCTCAATGCCATTATTGGTTTTACCAAGATCGTTATCAAAGGCATGGATGGGCCGATTAATGAGATGCAAAAAACGGACTTGACCACCGCTTTCAACGGAAGTCAGCGGATGCTGACTCTGCTTACCAATCTGGTGGAAATGGCACACTTGAATAACGGGGATATTGTTCTTTTTCGCAAATCATATAATCTGGCCGATCTACTTAAAGATGTTGCCAGTCAATGGGAGACAAAGAATCCCGGACTGTCTCTAACGCCCAATATTATGATTGATATGCCGAATGCCAGCGTGGATGAAACCCGCATGAGTCAGGCGGTCTCCAATTTATTGACCTATGCTGCGATCCGTGTGACGGAAGGAGCTTTGTCTCTTTCTGCCAAAGATGACGAGCAAGAGTTCAAGATCAGCATTCAGAGCGCAGGGAAGAAATCGCGTGATAAATCCGAGATGGACTCGGCAATGTATAACTTCATCTGCTCGGCATTGATCAAATTACACGGCGGTCAAATGGACGAACCGCGGGAAACCGAAGACGGATTGTTATTAAGTTTTTCACTGCCAAGAATGGTGTAACTTAACAAAACAACGCCCCTCATTACATGAGGGGCGTTGTTTTGTTAAACAGTGTATGTTATTGCAGTTTGTATCCCCGGGCTTCGAGGAATATCTTTGCAACCTGTGGATCAAAATGTTGACCAGCCTGCTCCTGAATGTAACGATAAACTTCCTCTTGCGGCCACGCAGCGCGGTAGGGACGGTCGGATGTGAGTGCGTCGAAGACATCCACTACGCTGAATAAGCGGGCGGAAAGCGGGATATCTTCACCTTTGAGTCCGCGCGGATAGCCGCTGCCGTCCCATTTTTCATGATGACAGTAGGATATCTCCAGCGCATTTTTTAAATATGAAATTGGAGAAAGCATTTGGTGCGCGTATGTGGGGTGCATTCGCATGATCTCCCATTCGCTTTGTGTAAGCGGACTGTTTTTGAGCAGGATCGAATCAGGGACTCCCATTTTGCCGATATCATGGAGCAGCGAGCCGCGCCAGAGGTTCTGTTTTTCCGTATCTTCCATTCCCATTTTTTCGGCCAATTCCAAAGCCATTTTTGTGACGCGCTGCGTGTGACCTTCTGTTTCCCGGTCGCGCAGGTCGAGTGCGCGTGACCAGCCTTCGATGGTGGCGTCGTAGGCGAGTTTGAGTTCGGCATTGGAACGCTGTAAATTTTCAAGCAGGGATGCGCTTTCGATTGCGATGGCGGCTTGCGTGGCGAGGGTTTCAAAATAGTTGATCCATTCGGGGTCGGGGTCAACTGTGTTTCGATGGAAAAGTTCAAGCACGCCTTTAATTTGTCCCTTGACCACCAGCGGGGTGGCATAGTGTGCGGTAAATGTTTCATCAGCCAACAGCGAGGAGCGGCTGAAAATACCAGGTGCCAGTTTCAGGTTGGGGCAGGATACGGTTCTATATTCCAGGGCGGCTGTTCCTGCGCATCCTTCCCCAATTTTGACGTGTGAGTGTTCAATGTTGCGGGTTTTGAATCCGATTCCGGCGGCGTAATCCAGCGTGTGCGTGATGGGATCTAATAAGAGAATGCTGGCCGCATCCATTTCAAGTTCGTTCTTTACGTTGTTGAGGATCACATTCAGTGTGACGTTTGAGTCAAAGTTGCTGCTGATGGCAAGATCGATCTGATGTAAGGCGATCAGATGATGCAGCTGCATCTCGGTTTGTTCATGGAGGATGATGCGGTGGATCGCATTGGCGGCGATATCGGCAATTGCGGCCAGCAGACGCAGGTCCTGATCTGTAAGATCGATCTGGCGCGCGATCCATAATGCGCCGATGGCACGTTCCTGTGCCACCAGGGGGACAGATGCCAGGCAGTGAGACTCACCGAGCAGGTCAGGGCGGTAAAAGAGTGCGTCGCTTTCTGCGCGGTTGTTTAAGTAGGGCTTTTTATTTGTGATCACCCAGTTGCACACGCCCTGCCCCGGCGGAATGTGCAGGCCGGCCATTCTTTCGGCGACACTGCCGCGTCCCATTTCGTCAATGAAGCCGCCGGTCTGCGGATTGGGCAGCACCAGCATGACTCCATCTGCTTTGAAGAGTTCAATCAATTGATCGAGGATCACATTTAGAATTTCAGCTCTGGTAACTGCCTGACGCAAAGCTGCACTAACTGTGAGGATGGCTTTCTGTTCGCGTTCATATTTTTTGCGTTCTGTAATATCCCGTGCAATGATCTGAATGGACTGTCGTCCCTGGTATTGAAACGGGACAGCCGCCACCTCCACATCAACAGATGTGCCATCCAGCCTGAGAAATTTTTCCTCTACAAACGGGACCGGCATATTGTTTGTCAGCATATCGTGGATGCGCTTTTGAGCGAGCAGACGTGAATCTGGATGTATGAAATCCTGAGTGGGTCTGCCGAGTATTTCCGCTTCACTTTTTGCGCCCATCAGTTGCACATTGGCCGGGTTGGTGAAGACGACCAATCCCTGGCTGTGAATACCGATCGCATCAGGGGAGAGTTCCACGAGACGACGATAGCGCTCTTCGCTTTCCTGCAGATCACGATAGGCCAGCAGACTGGTGAGTGCATCACTCAGCCGCCTGCTGATCTCCTGAAAGAGTCTTTCCTCCTCCTGATTCCAGATGCGTGGACGGGAACATTGATGTAAGCCAAACGACCAGGGCTTGCCGATCTTTGGATAAAAAGCCATGGTAATTATAGATTGAACGTTGAATCCTTTTTCCATTTCCAGTGGAACCGGGTGTTCCTCGCCCGCTCCAAATTTTACCGGTCCATCTGTGTTTCTTAAGATGCGGTATACATTGGCACCGGCCGGTTCCATTGGAAGTTCGATGCCCAGCGGAAGCACACCGGGATATTCAGGCCGGGTGCGTTCCATGGGCACCTGCCATGTCTCGGCATCCGGGTCACATGGATAGACCAGCCAGGCACGGTCGCAGTCAAAGATCGAAAGCAGGATATCCAGAACATCGCTCATCATTTGCTGAAAATCATTTGTTGCCTGAATGGCGCGGTTGACGTGGTCCATGTTTTTCAGGAAGCGCAGATAAGCCCGGCGTTCTTCCTCGGCGCGTTTTTTTTCAGTGATGTCGCGGATGATGCCCCGATAGGATGAGATCGTGCCCGTTTCATCCTTGACGGCTGTCAGAGAACAATGGGTGATCATGGTCTCACTGTTCTTTCTTTTGACCTCCACCTCATATTCCGCACTGTTTCCACTGTTGACTAATTTGAGTATGCGCTGCCGGTCTTCCGGGCGGGCGTAAACATCTGTTGCGAGATTAAGAGACTGCATCTCTTCCATTGAGTCATAACCGAACATCTCAACCCCTTTTCGATTCATATCGAGGATCTTCCCCGCAGGAGATGTGATGAAAAGCCCGTCAAAGGATTCTTGATAGAGAGTCCGGTATTTCTCTTCGCTATTTTGCAGCGCCTCTTCCCAAAGTTTTTTTTCAGTAACATCATGTGTCAGAGATGCGATGCAAAAGCCCGCCTCTGTTTTGACCGGGAAAACGGTCTGCTGAAGATAATGCTTTTCCCTGTTCTGTTGAGCGTTGATCTCCACTTCCATCGGCTGCGTAAACATGGGAGACTCGCCGGTCTTTAAAGCCTCAAGAATGGCTGATTTAAGATATTCACGGCGTTGAGGTGTTTTCCGCTCAGCGGCCGTGAGTTCCGACACAATATCCCAGAACGGTTTCCCGATCACATCTTTGCGCGCGAGGCCGGTCATTTTCTCATAGGATTGATTCCACTCGATCACGCCGCCCTGTTCATCAACCAGTATGATTCCTTCCGCTGATTGTTCGATCACAGCGCGGAATTTTCCTCGCTTTCACGCAGCGCCTGCCCGGCCTGTTTACGCTCAGTAAACAGCCGCAGACGATCCAGCGCAGCCGCCAGGTGACTTGCCAGCGCTTTGAGATAGTCGCTCTCCATGGCCGTTGGCGGACGCACGCCCTCATCACCAAAACTCCCGGTACCGATCGTTCCCAAATGTCTGCCCAGCAAAATGATGGGGATATTAACAATGGTACGGCTCCCCAATTTCTCCACGATCTTTTTATCGGTGCGTTCATCTGTCCGCGCATCTTCGACCACAATGATCTCTCTGACCGCCGCGATCTCTTCGAGCATCCGATCCCCTTTGATGGTAAGCAATGCCACCTCTTCGTTATCAATCACTGCTTTTTCCTGAGCTCCGCTGGCAAGCAGCGCCTTGAAATGTTGCCTGTCTTCGGTCAACAGATAAACCCATAGATTTTGATACCCAATAATGTCCTGCACTTCTTCGCGTGCAGCTTGCAGCACTTCGCCGTAGGTCTGCGCGCGTTCAAGATTTCTGGAGAGTTGAAGCAATGACTGTGAATGTCTCTCGCGTTCGTGTAATGTCTCTTCGACCTGCTTGCGCTCGGTCAGATCTATAAAGGTGATCAGGTGTTTTTTGCCGATGGATGAAAGACGGAACTCAACATAACGGCGCGCGCCGTCCTTGCAGACAACGCTTGCCTCCATGGCTTCAACCCGGCCATGGGATCTTTCGACCTTTGCACTCCAGCGCGCTTTGATCTCCTCCCTATATGTTTCATCGGGATAGGCCAGCGGCCACCAACTTGCCACATTCGGTATGTCTTCTGTGGTGTAGCCGAATAGCTCGGTAAATCTGTTATTAATCGATTCAACGCGCTCGTCAGCCCCCGAAGAGACAACAATTGCCACGGGCAGTGCTTCGATCATTTGCCTGACCTGATGTTCGCTTTCCCATAATTGTTGATGGGGCGCCCTCTTCCCTAAGGGATTGTTCTGATTTGGCCTGCGCATGAAAACCTCCGAACGAAATATACATCTCAAATCCTTTCAATTTGGGAATACAACTTATTGTGACATAATTATTGTTGATTTACCACTGACGTTTATACCTAAAACACCGACATTAATTTGCAGTCTTCCGCGATGATACAATTTTGGGGATCGGATGAAGGCCCCGCATCAAGCGGACCTCAAGCCTGGGCGCTGCCCTCAATCCTTTTCAGCGCTGACGGAGTTTCCCGGTCTATTTTTGCGAACCCGAAAAATTTACAGGAGCCTGCATGGATAAAACTTTTATCAAAGACCTGCTTGTGCGCGGCATTATTGGAATTCGAGATTGGGAGCGAGTCACGCCGCAGGATATTCTGATCAACGTAACTGTTTTCAGTGACATCACCCGCGCCGCGCAGACCGATGACATTGCCTACTGTGTGGATTACAGCGCGCTGGCGAAGAAAATTCAGTCTCATGCCGAGACCGCCGCGAGATTAACTGTGGAGGCGCTGGCCAATGACCTTGCAGAAATTTGTTTGCTGGAAAACGGCGTGACGAAAACAATTGTCCGCGTGGAGAAGCCGGGGGCGGTGCGCTTCGCCAGATCGGTGGGCGTGGAGATCGAACGCAGCCGCGTAGACTGAAAACTGTCAGCCGGGGAAAAGCTCCTTTGTTTTTCCGGGCAGGCGTCAGGTTGGATGGGATGCGTGGTTTACATCCAGTACTGATTGATGATTGCCATTCATTTCTTTTTGTCTTATCATGTTACTAGTGTTAAGGAGAAGAACCATGTCACATAAAACTTTTGTTCAAGTCTCTGTCTTGTTTCTGTTTGCTCTTTCCCTGTTGTCGGCTCCGCTCGTTGTGCAGGCTGGCGGAGTCTGCGGCGGGGCGTACACGGTGGGACAGGGCGAGACCCTCGAGTCGATCGCCGCGACCTGCGGCACGACTGTCGCTGCGATCATGGCCGCCAACCCCGGCATCAGCACGACAGTTTCTATAGGCCAGGTGTTGACCGTGCCCGGAAGCAATTATGGAACTTCGGTTACGCCTGTGCCCGTCACACCAGTACCCGCCACACCAGTACCTGCCACGCCCGTGCCGGCGGTGGTTAATAATTATTACAACACATACAATTACTATAATTCGCCCGTCAGTTATGGCGGTACTTACACGGTGCAGGTCGGTGATACGTTTTCTGCGATCGCCGCTCGATATGGGGTGAGTGTGAATGAGTTGTGGGCACTCAACCCGTATATTCAAAATATCAATTTGCTGTATGTAGGGCAGGTCATTTATATCCCCACATCCGGCGGGACTTATCCCTACTATCCGGTGACTGCCACCGCCGAGCCGGTTCCGCTTTCGTATGGCAAGGTTCCGTATGGCAGCCCGGTCGGGAAAGTTAAATTATTGCCCAATACCAGTTCCGATATTTATGTTTCATTGCAAGGCACCACCAGAGACGGCATTAACGTCATCCATGAATATCCGGTCAACGATTCGATGACGGTCAAGATCCCTTGCCGGCTGGTACACCTACGTGGCCTGGGTGGGCGGAATGAAATTCACCGGCCAATTTAATCTCGGTGATGGTTCAGATCACACCATTATGTTCTACGATAACAAGGTGGATTGTGCAGTAAAGTTGAGGTGATAAATTAACGCAAGTTGCCACCCATAAAAATTCTACCGCAGAGACGCAGAGGACACAGAGAAAAAGCCATTAAAACTCCGCGAAATCCGTGGCAAAGGTCTTGGATTTCTTGGCATGGTAACAACTTGAGTTAAATTAATAAAACACGTCCGCGAGTTTAGTTTCGCGGACGTGTTTTATTATGTGTCATGTGATTGCGGGTAAAATGTGTTTTATGAATACGCCTTCCAAAGCCTCCCGTTTTATTTTGTATGCTGTAAAGGCGTTTTCGATCTTCTTTACGCTGCTGTTCGTGCTGATCCAATTCGTGCCGATCACAGACGAAGCGAACGGGGAAGGCGGGTGGTGCTCGCCATACCTTGGAGCACCCGTCGGGCTGGGACATTCCGCCTTCGACATGCGCCTGCACGGATTCCCCTACCCGTTTGTGACGGTTATTACTGAAAAATGTTTTGAAGCGCGTGAAACCCGTTACGAATGGTCACCGATCGGCATCGGCGTGGAAAGTTTACTGCTGGCGCTGCTGACGTATCCGCTTTGGGCGGGGAGATTGAAGAAGCAAAAAGAGCAATTTCCACCCAAATAATTCAAATTGACTTTACAACTTAATACAAAACGTCCGCGAGAAAATTTTGTCTCGCGGACGTATACGTTTATGGCTGATCAAACCATTGATCCCCCAGTGCTTTTGCTTGTTCAATAAAGTATTTTTTTAGTTCGTCCCATGATAAATCTATAAACATGGCTGGTTGAATATCCCGGTCTCCATTTTCAAAAAGTACCATGCTTTCAATTGCCATGATGGCAAAATCACGTAGTTGGGGATATTTCTTCCTGCCGGCTTCGAGCAAATCAACAAGTGGAATGTGTTGGGAAATCACATAAACGTCATAGAAATCTTTTCGACTTCCCCGCCCGATCAGCGCATCCAATTTCATTAATCCAATATCCAATGGCGCAGCCAGGGCTACATCCTCAATAGTTTGAACGGGTTGTAATAGTTTGTATCCATAACTAAAAAAACCAACATGAATATTTTGAACAAGCATGAGCAGGTTGCCGTCTACATTTTCAATGACCTGACCATTTTTGCCTTCAAATGCTTTTATGATCTCGTATCGTGTTCTGTCGTGAACCTCATCTTTTTCCGAGAAAAAATCAAGATCAATGGAAAGGCGGTGCCCCATTTGCAAAGCAAGTGCTGTGCCTCCTGCCAAATAAAAGCGACTTGAAAATTCTGCTGACCTATGAAGGCCAATAGAGACTTGATTTCTGGGGTAACTGTTCCAATGTGGTGATTTCAATATGCCCATGCAGTTTTCTTCTTTATAGGTTGAGGAGGAATGTCAAACAGCACACACCAAAGGTTGTATCTTCTTCTGGATAGTAAACGTGCGCCATCTTGTTTCACCCAATGGATAAGTCTTTCTTTGCCATATGTTTTAAACAACCAGCGGACTTCGCTTCTATCCCCGTACGCCAGAATACGCCCGATCACCAACACACTGTGCTGATCTGCCTTTAGCATGGAAAAGTTATATTCCTGAAAAAATGGAGCCGTGGATAAAGGGATTTGCGCAGTCATTTTTCAATTATAAACCAGCTACATACAGTTTGTTTTCTTATTGCAAACTATTGAGAGTAAAATATACCCAATGACTCCAATAATCGCCCGCTATTTGGAGAAAAAGCAACACGTTACGAAGTAGAAAAGAAACATCTTAACCATGATTTTACGGATTACAGGATGACCACGATTAGAAATCCTGTAATCCAAAACATTAATCATGGACATCAAGCAAATCAGGAAAATCACGGTTAAGACAAAGAGGTTCCCATGCCAAAAGACAAAGCATATCAACTAGCCGAACAAAAAATCCAACAAGCCCTGCAATCGGGCGCAACGGAACTTAACCTCAGCAACATGAAGTTAACCGAATTGCCACCCGCGCTGGGACAACTCACGCAGTTGACAAAACTGAATCTCTCCAACAACAAACTGACGAACGAACTGACGACACTGCCAGACTCGCTGGGACAACTCACGCAGTTGCAGACGCTGAACATTTACGAAACGACCTTTCCAGCGTGGCTATGAAACGTTGGGTAATCTAAAAATTTAAATGTGATTCCAGTTTGGCTCCATTTTGGAAAAAAATCCCTTGGCGAAAATACCTGAATGGATCGAAATCTTACAAAAATTCATATATTTCAGTTTTGATGGAGAAGAAATTCAAACTTCTACCTGATTGGATTGGTGAACTTGATTAATCTGAAACAATACCTATTATGGCAAAAGCCAACTGACCGATCTTCCTCCCTCGCTTATCTTGAGAATTTGAAAGAACTCGACCTCAAAGACAATCCCCTCAATCCTGCGCTGCAAAGCGCATACGACGCTGGTCTGGACGAAGTCAAAGCCTACCTGCGCAGTCTCGAAAACGCCGAGCCGCTCTACGAAGCCAAACTCGTGCTGGTCGGTGAAGGCAATGTTGGCAAGACCACTCTGCTCAAAGCCCTCAAAGGACCGCAGACTACGGAAGGCGATGGACCGCGGGAAGGCGAACCGACGACGCATGGCGTGGAGATTGATATTCACGGGTTGAACTGCCCCACCTCAGAGAAAGACGGCGTCGAGATCCAACTCAATGCCTGGGACTTTGGCGGGCAGGATGTCTACCGCGTCACGCACCAGTTCTTCTTCAGCCGCCGTTCGCTCTACCTGCTGGTCTGGGAGCCGCGCCGCGGCGTTCAGCAATGTCAGGTGGAAGATTGGCTGAATATGATCCGCTTGCGAGTGGGGGATGAAGCGCGTGTCATCATCGTTTCCACGCACAGCAAATCAGGCGAACACATCGCGCGCATTGACCAACCCGTTTTCAAACAGCAATATGGCGAGATGATCGTTGGCTTTCATGAAGTGGATAGCCTCTTCCTCGATGAATCCACAGGTGAAATGGTCGGCATCGCCGAATTGAAAAAGTCATCGCCGCAGAAGCGCCAAACTGGAACATGTGGGGATGCCATTCAATCTTAACTGGAAAGCCGCCCGGATGAATTGATCGCCCGTGACGAACCTCATATCTCTTTATGCAACATTTGCAGAAACCTGTGCCGCGCCATAACTTGAGGAGATCGACACGACAACCTTGGCCGAGATATGCACGACCTCAGCTACATCGTCCACTATAGCGAGGATGAAAACTGCGCGACGACGTAGTTCTGAAGCCACAATGGTTGGCCAAAGCCATTGGCTTCGTGCTCGAAGACCGCGCCACGGCTGAAAGCGAAGGCATCCTGCCCGATAAACATTTGTATGAAGTCTGGCACGATCATCAATTCAAAGACGAACCACGCTACACGTCCGATCTTTATCCATTCTTCCTGCGCCTGATGGAAAAATACGACGTCTCGTATCGTTTACCCGAAGAGCGCAAAGCAAGTTTAGTGGCTCAACATGTGCCGCAGATACGACCCGAACTGCCGTGGTTACCAGAAAAAGAAACGCCTCAAGACCAACGCCGCATCGCCATGATCTGCGCCATGGAAGAAGACCCGCCCGGTCTCGTCCCGTGGATGATCGTCCGCACGCATGATTATTCAGTTGAGGAAGGTAATCATCATCTACATTGGCAAAAAGGCATGTTCCTCGATCACGGCACACACGGTCAAGCCATGCTGGAACAACGCGGGCGCGAATTTCATGTTTATACACAGGGAGATTGGCCCCAATACTTTATGACAATCCTCCAGCACACTCTTGAAAAACTCATCAAGGATAATTGGCCTGGTCTGGCAGACCGCTATCGTTTTACTATTCCCTGCCCCGGCAAAAAAGATGGAAGACCTTGCGGGACGATTTACATGAAGGCGTTGCAAGAGTTTTTAGCCGAAGGCGACGCGACTGTCCGCTGTCAGAAGCTTTCGGTAATATGTCAATTTCAATTGTTGATGGGCTTTGAAGAACGCCGATAGGGCATTACCAACTGCGGGAAATCAAAGAACAACTCACAGGCATGGACAGTCGCATCGCCAATTACTTACATAGCAACCATGCGCGCCATCGCCGACGAGGCCAAAGACGGTCCGCGCCTGTTTACTCTCCGCTCGCGTGAGGCGGTCTTTCGCCGAAGCAAATCTTTTCCGTCCAATGGAAGTGCAATTTGGTGCCGGAAGCGGAAGGATGTCAACACCCTGTCATCAAGATCAGGCAAAGCGTTTACACCATCGATCAACCGTATGAATGGGTCAAACAAGTTGCGCCATATCCAAACACAGTGTTGAAAATCCTCGCCCCGGTCGCTCCTGTCGCCGGCCCCGCTATTGACCTCTTCTTTGGTCGAGACAAAACCAAAACGCGCTGGACATTGACCGTCATTTGGATTACGCAAATGCCGTCCCTCAGTCAACTCCCAGATGAACTCAAGCAAAAAGATCGATGGCGCGACTCCCCGGAAAAATGCTCAGCGAACCCGGAACGCTCATCCTTGCCCTGCGTAGTTTCCTGGAAACGAAGTTGATTCCACGCAAGCCAAACTCGGTCTGCGCCGTGTCCACCTACACCGGTGATTACCGCTGGCTGTGTAAACATCCACTACGACGCATGGCTGCCGAACATTCCCAGATGTAAGTTTAAGCAAACGGGTGAAATCAGAACCTCGAAAGATTTGGTTGCTGCCCAAAAAGAAGTGACAGCTTCGGACTCAAATCGACCGGAAATTCTCTGCGCAGACTGTGAACTCCGGGCACGAAAGTCTCGCGACTCACAGCGAGCCTTAATCTCTACTTCCTAATTTCCTTAACCCACTCCACAATACCCCGACCAACTTCCGGTATTGATACGATCTGCTTTCGGTTCTACCTACCTTCCAAAAACTTCTGCACGGTCTCACTCGCCAGCGCCGACGGGTTGATCTCGTCTTCGGTGGCTTCGGCTGGGACAATGACTCTATCACGCACCTTACCCGGTTGATCTGAACGGGCAGTCCGATGGGATCTTCTTTTGTGGCACCTTCATCCACGGTCGGCCAGGAGTTGGGTATGGATCGAATACAGCTTGCCCAACTGTGACCTACAATTCCTCGGCGATGTGCGGCGTGATGGGAGCCATCATCTTCAAATAGATTTCGACCGCTTCGTTCCAATCCTGCGAGCCGACTGCGCCGGCTTCACGCGCCTTGTACATTTCGTTCATCAATTCCATCACGAGGAAATGATCGTATTGATTTAAAATTATCAAGTCAAGTCGTCACCTTGCGCAAAGTCTGGTGAACCTTGCGGCGCAGATTCCCCGTCACCTCAGCAGAGGCAGTTGTCAGTTGAGTCGGATCGGTGAATAAAGTCCACACGGCGCCCAACACAGCGCCTTCAATACCTTATGAGTCCCAGGGCGCGCCCATTTCCCAACGTGCAAAGAACATGATATAAGCGCGCACACTGTCTGCGCCGTATTTATTCACCAAAACATCCGGCGTGTCACGTTGCCCTTACTCTTCGACATCTTATCGCCGTCTTCGCCCAGCACCATGCCTTGATTACGCAAGTGCATCATCGGCTCATCGCCTTTGACAATGCCCGCGTCACGCGGCGCCTTGTGGAAGAAGCGTGTGTAGAGCAAATGCATGGTGGCGTGTTCAATACCGCCCGTATGACGAATCAACGGGCATCCAGTACTCGTATTCGGCAGGTCAAACGGACCCTGATCAAATTTGGGTGACAGATAACGCAAGTGATACCACGACGGGCACATGGGGGTGTCCATCGTATCGGTCTCGCGTGTGGCGGGACCGTTACCCAAGACCGGGCGGGTGGTGTTCTTCCAGGTCGGGTGCGGCTTCAACGGGCTTTCACCGGTCGGTCGCCACTCCACATCCTCAGGCAGTTCCCGGGGGTTGGTCATCGGGCACGGGGTTCCAGCCGTGAATTTCTGAGAATTGACCATCGGGATCGGCGCGCCCCAATAACGCTGACGGCTGATCACCAATCGCGATAACGTAGTTGAGTGAAACTCTTTCCCAATTCCTGCGGTCTCGAGCCAGTCAATGACCCGCTGATGGATGGATTCTTGCGGCCTTTTTTCTGTGTTGACTGGTGTGCCGTTGAAGAAGTCACCTGAGTTGATCATGACGCGGACCGACATAAGCGGCTTCATGGTTTCACTTTTCGCTTCCGGGCTGCGCTCCGGGCTGGATGACCAGTACGATGGGCAGTTCATGCTGGCAAATACAAAATCGCGCTCGTCATGCCCAGCACCGCCATAATTGCGCCTGTGCCGTAAGACATCATGACATAATCCGCGGTCAAAATCGGAATGCGTTCCTGATTAACAAGGGTTGATGGCATACGCGCCCGTGAACGCCCGTCTTTTCCCCCTTCACTGCGGCGCGTTGGATCTCTGTTTGACGCGCTGCCTGCGCTTTATATTCTGTGACTGCGGCTTTATTATCAGGCGCGGTGATCTTATCGACCAATGGATGTTCGGGCGAGAAGACCATGAAGGTCGCGCCCTGACAACGCGTATCAGGACAGTGGTAAAGACCGGGATCATCACTTGAAGATTCGGGTGTGGGGCCGTCTTCTGCGCCCTACCTTTTTCCTGAATTCCCCGAGTTTTCCTTCAACCGGATTCCCAATCCAAACGGAAGGACACTTCCGCGCCTTCGAGCGGTCCGATCAAGTTGTTTGCAAAGTCTTGACCGTTTGCGGCCAATCAATGCCGTCGAACTTCAACAACTCATCGGCATATTTGTGGCTTTGAAGAACCACTGATCCAAATTTTCTTGATGACGGGCGTGCCGGCGTTCGCAATGACGGTCATCACCCCAGACCTGTTCACGGGCCAAAGTGGTATTGCACTTCGGGCACCGGTCCACGGCCGACATTTGCGATAGGCCAGTCCGGCTGCCGACAACTGGATGAAAGAACCCATCAGTCCACTAGTAATATTCAGGAGAAGCCCGGAAACCGCCTCACGTTCCCAGTCCAGACATCCGCCCATCAAACGCATCTGACTGCTTTATCCGCTCGATGTTTTGGAAGGTGCGCTTCATGGGATGAATGCCGTCCTTGATCGCCTGCATTTTCTGCCAACGGGCGAGACCGAAAGTATCAGATCCCATCGAGGAACTGGACGTTATATCACGCATGCGCATGTAACGCGCGCGCATCAGACAAGGGTCATCGCATACGGTGACCGATGTGCGGGACACCACTGGGAGTAAAGACGACATGGTCAGCGAGTAATGTTTTTGGGCTTGCTATCGCTCGATCCCGCGGAGCGATACAGCTGGTCTGCTTATCCATTTATCCTGCCACTTCTTTTCAATGGTCTGTAGAGGGTAGGATTTGTCCTGACGCGGTTTTTCATCTTTAGCCTGAGTCTCTTCCGCTGCCACGATCGCCTTTGGTTT
>NZ_JADJUO010000030.1:0-36172 GCF_016717045.1 Candidatus Villigracilis proximus
TAACAACCCGATCAAGATGGTGTATTGCAAATTAGCAATTCGGTTTTGAGCCGGGTTGTCAAATTCCGGCGCACGTAAGTTGCGCCAGAAACCACCTTTATCAGCTTTTTCCTGTTCAGCTCTGGATATTTTTTGTTTTTAGCTATCATGTAATTCCTCTTTACAAGACCAGTTAGTGTCTATTTCTTGCGTGCCTGGATACGGTCAACTCGACGCGTCATTATTTGTAATGCATACTTGAAAGGTAAAACTCGATTGAGGGTACCTGTTCTCGTCGGGGCGAATTTTGACTGGCTTTACGGGCATCTTGTTGGCTGGATGCCTGTATGTTAGCACTCACACGTGTTGCGCCGAGAGCCAGTCCCAATTCGCGGATGGCAGTCTGTAACGTATCTTCCACAGTTGTGGCACGTTGAACCTTTTGACCGATAGCATTAACCAGCGATTCCAGATCTGCCTGCGCCCTGGATTGTTCAAATGATCGGGCATTTTGCAGGGAAATGGCTACCTGACCTGCGAGAGATTGCAGCAGGGGTGACATCTTCCTGATCCAGACCATTTATCAGATTTTGCTGCACATCCAGTACGCCCAATACCTGCTTGCCGGATGAGATCGGAATCGCCACCTCAGATTGAGTATCAGGTAATAAGGCGTTGGGGGAGCCAGCCTTCAGCTTGTGAAACATCAGGAACCAGAACCGGTTCATTGGTGGCCGTGCGGCCCACCAGACCACGTCCCTTTGCGACCCTATGCTTGTTCGCCAGCATTTTCGCTCCGGCTTCACCCGTTCCACCTGCCATGATCAAGTCTCCGCTGTTTTCATCCAGAAAGTAGATGTGAGCATGGTAATAATTGAAGGCAGCTTGCACCTGTTCCACAACGTCCACGGCCAATTGACCTGGATTGGTGGCAACCGAAAGGCGTTGGCTTACCTCGGCCGATGTTTGCACGGCCAGCGCACGACGGCGTACATCTTCAAATGCCTGACGCAGACGACTGGTCATGGAATTGAAGTCTTTTGCCAGCGCACCCACTTCATCCGCTGAGTTAACTTCGGCGTATGTATCAAAATTGCCTTCCGCGATTTGTTGCGCGGTATTCGTCAATTGGGTAACTGGCTGGGTGATCTGCCGTGACAATGTAATGGATAACAGGATCGAACTGGCAAGCGCGATAAAAACGATGATGATCGAGATCGTGAAGGTTTGAGCGTTGTTGGCTTCCGCTCTGTTAATATCGTCGGTTGCAAGTTGTTCGCCCAGAGTTTCAAGTTTTAAAGCCAAAGGCTCCACAGCGCGCGCAGAAGCGATCAACGTCTCATTTGCAATCTCAATCTCGTTGTTCAACTGTACGAGCTGCTCGAATGCAGCCAGATAGATATCTGCCTGATTGTGCAGCTCAGCTTTTTCGGCAGGACCGAGCTTATCTGTCAATGTGGCCTGAGATTTCAGTATAGGGACTAAGTTGCGAATTTCATCGGCATACTGCTCCTCAGAATATGCCAGATAATTTTTTTCACTGACGCGAATACGTAAAAATGTGAGCTGCAAATTTGAAAGGCTGGACTGGCTAAAGATAATCTCTTCACTTTTCTTGCTGCAGTTCGAAATTCAGACTCAAAATCTGTACTTTCATCAAAGCCTTTTCTTTGGTACGCATCTACAATCGTGATGAAACTTTTCTCGTAGATATCCACGTTTTGCCTCAAGGCGAGGATGTCTGCTTCATATTGAGCCTGTGTGATGGCACCCTTGGACGCAGTGGGTGCTTCAGCGCCAAAAAGAGCGAGTTGATCAATATCTTTACGCATGTCAACAATCGATTGTTTGTGCTCAATCACATAGTTTGTATAGGCTGTTTGATAGCCTTCTTCCCGCCAGCGCAGGAGAAAGTTTTTCTCAGCACGACGGGCTTGTAGCAGAGTGCTTTTCAAATGATCAGATAACCTGCGGACTGTAATGCCTTTTGAAAAGGCATCTTCATAAGCAGCTGATGTTCTATTCGATCCCGATAGGGTAAAGACCGCGATGATCACCGCGAAGACGAAGACGGTTCCAAATGACAGGAGCAATTTCTGAGCCAGAGGCAGTCTGCCCCAAAAGCCAAATTGTTTACCATCTGGTGATGTAATGGAAGGTGAGGAAGGTATGTTCATTTTCAGTCTCCGCAACGATTAAATTTCTCTGTGCTCATCAGCCAGCGCCTTTGGGTCAAGCGTTACCCGTGTTGATTTCATTCCCAGTGCGTGGCCGAGCTCACGCGCCGCGATCTGAAGCGCTGCTTCCACACTGGTTGCGCTTTGAATCTTTTGGGTAATAAGGTTCACGGCGGTTTCATGTTGTGCCTGGCGTTGTGCCGGCGAGTTCTGATGCAGTATCTGGCAGTAGGATTGGGCAGCCAGCCTGCTTCTTCACATCGTTGACAATGACCGCCTGCCGGGTGCGGGCTGAGCGCGCCACGAGCGATTGTTCCTGTGCCAGCGGGATGATTGTTGTGCCGTGGGTTCCTTCGTGTTCATCACCTTCCTGATAACCACAAGCAGTGATTTCGAGGTGTTCTTTATTTTCATCATAAAGAAATACATGGGCATGGTATAAACCAAATCCGCGTTGAGTTAGATGAACAACGGATTCCAGCATTTTCTGTACGTCACTGATGGTGGCGGCAACGGTACTGATGCGGGCAACTGTCTGTAATTCGGCGGCGCGCTTGGCTACCGTTTCTGTAGATTGAATATTTTTAAGAGCGATGGCGAGTTGATTGGCAATGGATTGCAGTGAGTCAACATCTTCCTGTTGAAGACCGTCTGCGATGTTATGTTGTACATCCAACACGCCTAATACCTGATCACCGATGGAGATCGGGATGGCAACTTCGGATTTTGTCTCAGGCAGCAAGGGGTTGGCCAGCCAATCGGGGTTTTTCAAAGTATTAGATACGAGCACGGCTTGATTTGAGTTCGCCGCACGGCCCACCAAACCGCGTCCTTTTGCCACTTTGTGGAATTGGGCCAGCATCATTTGACCGGCATTTCCCGTACCACCGGCCATGACCAGGTTTTCAGCAGCATCATCGTAAAAGTAGATCTGGGTATGGTAATAACCGAAGGAGTTTTTCACCTGATTTACCACTTCATTCACCAGTTCTTTTTGATTCAAGATGGTGGAAATACGGCGGCTTACTTCAGAGGAGGTGGCGAGCGCCCTGGTACGGTCTGCCACGCGTTGTTCGAGTGAACCGATCAGCTCACGCAAACGGCTGGTCATTGTATTGAAGGCTGTAGCGAGTACGCCGATCTCGTCTTTTCTTTCCACATAGGCAACTGATTCGAGGTTTCCTGAGGTGACATTTTCTGCGATTGTCACAAGCTGAGAAATTGGAGTTGTAATACTACCCGTCACCAGGAAGGCTACAAATGCGGCAATAATGAGCGTAAGCACCATCAATCCCAGGGTGATGCCAAATGCTCGATTCGATGATTGCAGGGCTTCACTTTGATCCTGTTCAGCGATAAGGGCAATGCGTAGTTCCGGGATCCATAGATATGATCCCAGAACAGGGACATTTCTGTAGTCGTTATAGAGGTCTGCACCTGTGGACTGTGTTTCGATCGAGTTTCTTGTGCCATTTGTACGAATGTAGGTTTCGCCAATTTTGAAGTTTTCAAAACGGGATTGACTCAATAATGCATAATTTGCACCCACCAAATAGGTCTCACCGGTTTCACCGAGGCCTGCACGCACAAGCATGATCTGGTCAAGAACCGCCAGATTGGCGCGGCCTGCCAACACTCCAATCACTTCGCCGCTTATGCTTTGAATGGGCTGTGAAAAGACGATCGAATACTTTGACAGGGAAATATCATAAGCTGGCGGTGTAAGGTAACTTCCCTTCAACCCTTCATGGAAAATGGCTTGGGTTGAATAGATCTTGCCTTCCTGTGAAGTATTGGTGGATACAACAACCACACCTTCTTTATCAAGGATGAATAGTTCTTCAAAATACCCGGTTGTTTTGTTGACGGAATTGAATCTATTTCGCAAGCTTGTTCTGGCTGTTTCTGCATCTGCTGATTTTTCAGAACCGCGCTCATATTTTTCACTGAGATCTCTGCCTTGCAGGACCAGATCAAGATTGGTTTGAAGCGTGGAGACCCATGAATCAATTTCGCTCGCCTTCAATTGGGCAACTGAGGTTAATTGTGCCAGCGAGGCATTTCTCAAACCTTGCGCATTGATCAAGCCCGATATGATGCCTGTAAGAAGCACAGGCAGCGCCGCCAGTAAAAGAAATGTGATCAACAAGCGATTGCGGAGTGACAGTGCGCCTGTCCGCTTATTGTGAGCAGGCTTGTTGTTAGCTCCGCCAGGAATAGCATTGATGGTCATTACAGCCTCCAATCATTATGTTGCCAATATTTGATACGTATCACTGATACCTTATAGTCTATTATAAAAAATCAATAAAGTGCGTTGCAGATGAATTCTGGTTAAGTATTGCAAGTAGGACGGAAAAGCTGACTGTCGTTTTGAAAGGAAACGACAGTCAGTCTATTTTGATCTTTTATTTGATGAAATCGTTTGTGTAAGCTTTTGTCAAGTCAATCGGAGATGTGATATAGCCCTGATCTAATAAAATGGCTTGTGTGTTATTCCAGATATCTTCCTCCATCCATCCAATTTGAGCGTCACCGGTATCCAGCAGGGGGATTTGAGCTTCTATGGTTGCCTGTTGAAAGGCAACATCCAAACTCTCGTCATATTTAAGCGGGAAGGCTGCCACCTCTTGTGGATGCTCAACCGCATATTGATATCCTTTCAGAGTGGCACGGATGAAACGTTGAACCAATTCCGGGTCGCTGGAAATCAATTTTGCATCGGTAAAGATCAGGTTATTGTAGAACTCTACACCATAATCTCCATAGTAGATCGGAACAACATCTTCGCCATCAATTTTGGCTTGAACAAGCTCGTTGGTTGAGAATGTGCCGCTGGTGGCATCCATCCGGTCGGTGTGCAGATCCGCCGCGCTATAAAATTCCTCGTTGGGAACAAAGGTGATGCTCGCAGGATCCACGCCCACCTTTTTCAACATGGCGATGAATTGGATATCCCAGGTTGTATCCAAGCCGGGGGAAACAACACCAACCGTTTTTCCTGCCAAATCTTGAGGTGTGCTAATTCCACTATTGGCCAGTGCCATGACGATCAACGGGCTTTTGCGGAAGATGCTTGAAATGGCAACTGGTTCCTGACCTGCAGACTGAGCACGAATAATGGAGTCGCCGGGGGTAACCCCAAATTGGGATGTTCCCTCAAAGACACTCGCGATCGGGTCGGTTTCCGGTCCGCCAGCGACCAGAGCTACCTCTAAATTCTCGTCGTTGTAATATCCAAGCTGATCAGCGGTATAAAAGCCTATAAACTCTGCGCTGTGAAACCAACTAAGTTGAACAGTCACTTTGTCTTTGGCAGGGCTGCAGGCATTCAGCAGGAGTGCGATGGCAATAATCAAAATGCTGATGGGATTCCCAATTTTTTTGCTCATGATGACCTCTTTTATATATGCTATAAGAAATCAAGCTGTTTAAGGGGCAAGAAATTCGTTTGTATGGACTGTGCTCAAGTCAATTGCTTTTTTGATCAGTCCGAATTCCAAAAGAATATCCTGTGTTGTATTCCAAACATCGTCATCCATGGACCCGATCGGAGCATCGCCAGTGTTGATGAAAGGAATCTGTGTTTGCATTACATTTTGCTGATAGGCAAGATCCAAAGTTGAATCGTATTTAACTGCGAAGGCTGCGACTTCTTCAGGGTTTTCAATTGCATATTCGTAACCCTTCATAGTAGCGCGCAGAAAGCGGGTAATTAATTCAGGGCTGCTTTGTGTAAGTTCTTCCTTTACAAAGATCGTGTTGATGTACACATCATAGCCATAGTCTTTATAGTAGATGAAATTCAATTCATCACCGGCATCCTTTGCCATAACCTGTTGATCTGTGGCGAACATGCCGCTCATGGCGTCCATGTTTCCGGCTTTGATTTCATTGGCGCCTTGGAAATCCTCGATCAGCGCGTATTTCATTGAGCCGCGCTCCAGCCCGGTGCGGCTTAAGAACGCGAGGAAGGGCATGTCGAAGAAATTTGTCAGATCAAGTGAGTAAACGCCGACAGTTTTTCCGATCAGATCTTCCGGCTTTTGAATATTATCTTTTGTCAGAGATGTGATCGCCAGTGGATTTTCACGGAAAATCGTGGCTACAGATACAAAATTCTGCTGGCTGGCTTTGGCAATGATGATGCTGTCGCCGCTGGTAATGCCAAATTGAGCCTTGCCGTTATTGACTTCATCAATTGGGTTGATCTCAGGCCCGCCGGCATTCAAAACGACTTATTTTCTTCCGCTTTGTAGTATCCTTTTTCAACGCCGTATAGAACCGGCATATTCCACCATGAAACCAGCTTAACTGAACCGTCACCTTTCTGCTGGAGCAGGAGCGGTTTGATTGCCGCAGGCGCTAACGAAAATTGCATGATGATAACGATCAAAACACCAATTGAGTTCAAATTCTTTTTGTTCATGAAATTCTCCTTGTTTTAAATGGCCGCTGTCTGATTGAATAGGATGGGGAATGAAAGACTAAAACTTGTCCCTTTTTGAGGTTCACTTTCCACGCTGATCTGTCCATTGTGCTGTTCAATAATGGATTTCACAATTGCTAATCCGAGTCCGTTCCCCTCTTCTTCTTTATTTTTTCCGCTTCGTACACGATAAAAACGATCGAAGATAAAAGGCAGGTCTGATGCCGGAATGCCATAGCCGTTATCTTTTATTTCGATCAACGCCTGGGTATCCATTATTTTTGCTGTGAGTGTCACTTCGCCGCCTTGGGGGTGTACTTGATCGCATTGCCGATCAGGTTGCGAAACAACTGACGCATTTGCAGCGGTTCGCCATCTATATGAATGATTTCCGTCAAGGGTAGGACAGAAAGTTTTTGTTCCTTTAATTTTTGCCTGTGGAGTAAATTCATGCGCCATTTCAGCGAGTAATTTTCCCATTTCCATTGGTTCATGTTTTGCAGTTGCTTCCAGATCCATTTGTGCGAGTGACATCATGTTTTGGACAAGCTCGGTCATGGTTTGTGCCGCATTCTGAATACGGTCTACGAAATCCTGCTGCTGTTCATTAAGCGTCCCGGCATGGCCTAACAACATACTGAAACCGGCAATGGTCGTGATGGGATTTTTTAGATCGTGCGATGCGGTCGCAATGAACTCATTTTTCACCCGTTCCAGGTCCTTGAAATGAGTCACATCGTGCAGGATCGCCACCTGACCGCCATCTTCGATCGGCGTGATCAATGCAACAAATGTTCGCTGATCGGGCCAGAGCGCTTCCCCTGATATTGCCACATGTGATAAACGAGCATCTTCCAGTAATTGAATAAATGCATCATATCCATGACCGGCGGGTAAGACCTGATTGATATTTGCTTTAAAATCTGTAAATAGTTTTTCGCCTTCAGGGTTTAACAAACTTAATCTTCCCTGCTCATCGAACATCAAGATCGCTTCTGCCGCATGTTGCAGTACAGCCGCAAGCCGTTTTTGTTCCTGTGCCACATTTGTATACAAACGCGCATTCTCAATGGCAATGGCCGCCTGACTGGCAATGGCTTGCAGCAGCAGTAAATGATCCAGGTTGAAATAACTTTCCTGTTCGTGCGTCAGGATCAGCAAACCCAGCAGGTCTTTGCGGCCATGTAGCGGCGCGATCACCACCGAATGAATATTTACATCCTGTTGATCGGTCTGCCACAGCGGATCGTTGTGCGCATCTTCAATAATCAAACCCTGATGTGACTCATTGATATGTTTCAGCAATCTCTCCGGGATGGTCATTGGGCTGTCTGTGGATTCAACAACTGATAACGAAAACTGATAATTTTGTTGAACCTCATTTTCAGAACCCAAAATGATCATATTTCCCTGAAGCGCTCCGAGTGTTTCCACGGTGCGTTTTAGCAATACATTGGCCAGGTCTTTGATGTCTGTGCGCGCGCTCAACTCTTTGCCGATCTCAGGCAAAAGATTCAACTCGCGATTACGGCGGCGGATCACATCCTCCGCTTCTTTCACACGCAACTTCGTGCGGATACGCGCCATCAATTCATGGCGGTCAAATGGTTTCATTACATAATCATCTGCGCCAAGATTTAAACCAGATTGCACATCTGAAGGATCAAGGCGTGCGGCGGTTAAAATAATGACCGGAATATGCGCAACTGCAACATCTGCACGAATTTCTTCCAGCACGGTGAATCCGTCCTTGTGCGGCATGTTCACATCCAACAAAACGAGGTCGGGTAATTCATCGCGCACCTTGTCCAGTGCCTCCAGACCATCGCGTGCCGCGATATGTTGATACCCTTCATATTCCAGATAGCGGGTTAATAGGGTGATGTTGTCAGGGCGGTCATCTGCCACAAGAATTTTAAATTTTTTCTTTCCCACCGCAATATTTCTCACTGGCCGGGTGGAGAGTTTCATTTCTTCAATGGCGTTTGTTGCAATTTGGCAGATCCGTTCGGGGCGCACAGGTTTCACGATCACTTCATTTACTTTCAATCGCTGCGCTGTCACTTTTAACCCGGGCACATCATACGCTGTGACAAGATATGTATACGCGGGTCGGCCGGCTGGATGATTGTTCATCTTCTCGATCAATTCGAGGCCGGTCATTTCAGGCATGATCATATCGGTAAAGAGAATATCCACGCCGTGAGTCTTTACTTTTTCAAGGGCTTCGTGCCCGCTGGTCGCTGAGATCACATCTACAACAGGCCCAAGCTGCGACAATGCGCGCGCCAACGTCGTCGCTGTGTTTGGGTGATCATCAACAACAAGGATACGAATCTGGTCTTTGGGGGTGTCTGTTGGAGTAGTCATTAAGACCATTATCTGCCAAAACCCGTTTTTAGACGTTAGGGAGAGGAATGTAAAAGTTGGTAAAAGTTTGGGAGCCTGCGACGAGAAACCCGCTTCCAGCTTAAGCCGGAAGCGGGTCTTATTCCAATGAAAAGAATCAGCGCTGAGAGTTTAATCCGCCACTAAGCGGTAGCCCGCCCCGCGCACGTTGATCAAAATGGATGGCGCATGTGTATCTTTTTCAATGGCTTGTCTCAATTGATGGATGTGCCATTTGGTGAGTTCCTGCGCTTCGCGCACATCAGCCTGATAGCCCTGCGCTTCGGCCACGAGCGTTTGATAATTTACAACATTCGGTGAATGACGCGCCAGGACAAGCAGATAATCAAAAGAAGTGGGGGACGTTAATGGATTGTTCATTAAGAATGATGCGGCGGGTGTGCAGATCCAATACCAGTCGCCGCGTTTTAGAAAACGATCTGTGCCTGCGGTAGCGGGTTCGTAATGGTTGCCGGTCTGCCTCCGTTTTAAAGCTCTTGAGTTCCGCTTGCAAGGCTTCGATCTGGGCTGCGAGTTCGCGTTTGCGTTTTTCTTTTTTCTGACCTGCAAGAATGCTTTGTGCGCGTTCGATAATGGCTTGCGGTTTGAGAGGTTTTAACAGGTAATCGGTTGCGCCATTTCTTAATGCTTCCACGGCTGAATTCAAATCAGGCTGGGCTGTAAAGAGCACAACCGGCAGGTTGGGATGCGAGGTGTGGATGATCTTGAGCGCATCCAATCCGGCGATGCCGGGCATGCGGATGTCCATGAATACCAGATCAAAGTTTGTGGTTTTTAAAAATGAAATTCCCTGATCTCCGTTTTCAGCGGTGGATACTTCAAAGCCCGCCTGCTGCAGGATACGCGCCAGTGTTTGGCGCAGTGTTGCTTCATCATCTATGATGAGAATATGCCCCATGTGTGAGGATCTCTCCATTATAGGTTGGAAGCCAAATGCTGAATATTGCGCCTCCCGTGGGACAGTTCTCTGCCGCAATACGTCCGTTATGTTTCATCACAATATCATACGAGATGGTAAGCCCCAGGCCTGTGCCTCTTTGTTTGTTCGTAACAAAGGCTTCGAAGATATTGGGCAGTAGTTCCTGGTGCAATGCCTTTGCCGGTATCTCGAATGGTAACAAGGATTTCTTTTGAGTCGTGAGGAGCGTGCCAACAGTTAATTTTCCACCTGTTGTCATTGATTCCACGGCATTCATTAATAGATTTAAGACCACCTGCCTGATCTGATCTGCCAGCGCCGGAATGGACGGCAGGCTGGGGTCGGGGTGAAACTCAAAGGTAATTTGATTATGCCGCAAGTGAGTGGAGATGAGCGCGTACACATCTTCGATGATGTTATTAATTTGAGTCTGGATAAAATCTTCCACTTGAATTGGGCGGTAGGTGGCGCGCAGGCGTTCGATCATGCTTGCCATGCGTTCTGATTCTGCCAGCACGATCTCAAGGTCTTGTTTGCCTTGCGTTGAAAAATTTGTTTCTTCCTTAAGGAGGAATAAAGCGTTTTGTATGGCTTGCAGTGGATTATTCAGTTCGTGTGATACGGTTGCCAGCAAACGTCCCATCACGGCCAGTCGTTCATTCTGCACCAGTTGATCGCGGATGGCTTTTTCCTGTTGCAGGGAGATTTGCAGGGTTTCGTACAAGTCTGCTTTTTGCAGTGCCACTGCCAGTTGATCTGCCACTGCGCTCACCAATTGTATATCGCGCTGTGATAAATACTTGGGGGGCACTTGATGAATATCGAGTAATCCTAAAATTGTTCCATTTGCTTTCACGGGAATTGCCAGCTCAGATTTTGTGTCTGGCAGAAGCGGGTTGCGTGTGAACGAAGCGACATCATCCACGTTATTGGTAAAGAAAAAGGAGCCAGTTTCTGCTGTGTATCCAACAATGCCTTCGCCAGCTGCGATGCGGTGTTCGCGGGCTTTTAATTGCGCTCCGATCTTTCCACTTCCGGCGCGCATGACAAAATCTCCGCTTTCGGGGTCTGCTACATAAATTTGGACATAGTGATAATCAAAGTTTTTTTGCAGGAGTTCCACTGTGTCTTGCAGCAATTCATCAGGGTCTAAAGAGGTGACCAACCCCTGATTGACACGATAGAGCGCATTGGATTCCTTTAAAGCCTGTTGTGTACTTTGCAGTAGGTGGGCGTTTTCAATGGCGATGGAGGCTTGTGTCCCCAATTGGGTTAATAATTTGATGTCATTTGTATCAAAGGCGAAGGGCAGGCTGCTTTGAATGCTGATCGTGCCGAGTCTTGTTTGCCGCTTAGTACAGGGGTGACCATTAGGGAACGGTAGGTTGGTTCCGCTCCAAGCTTGATAAAACGCGGGTCGGTTTTTACATCTGAGATATTGATTGTTTCTCCGCTCAAGATCACCTGCCCGGCAATCCCTTCACCCAGGCGCATTTTCTTTTTGCCTCCATCGGGGTCGTCAAATCCGATCACGGCTCCGTAGGTAAGGATTTGTTCCTTGTCATCAAGCAGGTGAATGACAGCCTGTTCTGTGTTGGAGATCAGTTCTTTGGCTGAGACAACTATTAATTGCAGTACATTATCCAGGCCGATGCGTTCGGTTTCGCTGAGCGCAAGCGCAATATCTGAGATGGCTTTGGCTTCGCGTAAATTGCGTTGAAGTTCCATTTCCTGCTGTGCGTTCCACAAGGCGAGTGCGATCTGGTTGCTGGCTTGTTCGGCCTGTTCGATCTTTTCTGTTGTGAATTGATGAGATTGGTTGAATCCGGCAATTACGGCGCCAAGTTTATGCTCCCCGTAGATCAAAGGAATGCTGATAAAGGACTTCTCGGGGAATTTCCGGATGATGCGCGGGCTGGATAATTCTGTATTCAGCGTATCTTCCACGATAAGAATGTGACCCGCGTTGAGCGCCGAGGTAGTCAGATTTTTTTCCCCTTTTAGGTACTCTACTTTAAAAAAAAGGATTTTCAGGTGCAACATTTGCGGCAACAGGAAAAACCTGTTCTTTGAGCGAGTCCCAACGGGTGATGTAGCAGCTATCCGCTTCAAGCAGGGTGGTCAGGTCTTTTGCAAGAGTTTGCATCATGCGATCAAAATTCTGCTCGATGATGATGGAGCGGGTCATGTTGTTTAATAACGCGAGGAAATTTTCACGTGAGTGGAGTTGTGCGTTGGTATGGAGATATTCATCATATTTTTTTTTGAGCACCCCCATGCTGATGCCGGCAAATGTAAGCAGGATGCTTCCCAGTAGAAAATATTTCTGATTGGGGCTCCTGGAAAATCACCGGTATTGACAGCCAACAGCAGATTGAAACCGATTGCGGCCAAACTTGCAACGATGCCCCAAACCATGCCAAAATACCAACTGACCGCCGCAATCGGGAATATGCTAAAAGCGGTGATCACCGGTCCAAAGATTGGCATTAAAAAAAAAGCGCCGAACGCATACAGCAGAGTCAGCCCAAAAACAAGTCCCCATTTCACCAGATGCGAGCGGAAATTTGATTTCATTCCCGTGATTGTAGCATCTTTAGAAATGGGGACTTTCATTCGTAATACCCTTGTAAGGCGGATTATTTTGCGTATTCAGTAGCTCTTGTCTCGCGGATCACGGTCACACGAATTTGACCGGGGTACTGCATGGTTTCTTCGATCTTCTTGGCAATGTCACGGGCCAGCCGGGCAGAGGAGAGGTCGTCAATTTGATCGGGTCGGACGAGAATGCGAACTTCACGTCCCGCCTGAATGGCGAAGGCTTGTTGTACGCCGTCAAACGACATGGACATTTCTTCGAGCGAGCGGATGCGTTTGATGTAGGCTTCGAGATCTTCACGGCGGGCGCCGGGGCGCGCACCGGAGATGGCATCAGCGGCTTCAGCAATGACTGCTTCCACGGTATCCTGATCTATTTCATGGTGGTGGGCTGCGATGGCATTGACCACGATCGGGTTGACGCCATACCGCTTGCAGTATTCCGCACCAAGGCCGGCATGTGTGCCGTCCTGATTGTGATCCATGGCTTTGCCGATGTCGTGCAGGAAACCGCCTTGTTTGGAAAGTTCAATATTCGCTCCGAGTTCTGCGGCGAGAATGCCGGACAGTTTGGAAACTTCACTGCGTGGGCGAGTTGATTCTGCCCATACGAAGTGCGGAATTTCAAACGTCCCATCATGCGTAATACTTCGGTGTGTAAACCGGTGACATTCGCTTCATAGGCGGCTTGTTCACCCGCTTCGTTAATGATCTTTTCAACAGCTTTGGTTTCATCTTCGACGATCTTTTCGATGTGCGCCGGATGAATGCGTCCATCAAGGATCAGTTTTGATAATGCGCGGCGGCCAATTTCACGGCGGACAGAGTCAAAGCAGGAGACGGTCACAGAATCGGGGGTGTCGTCCACGATCACATCCACGCCAGCGGCCTGTTCAAAGGCTTTGATGTTACGTCCGTTGCGGCCAACAATGCGTCCCTTCATTTCTTCACTGGGCAGAGTGACCACGGCGCGGGTCACTTCGGCCACGTGCTCTGAAGCTACACGCTGAATTGCATCCGCGATCAATTTGCGGGCGCGCTTCTCGCCTTCTTCACGTGCTTCGGCTTCGATCTGGCGAATGATACGCGCCATGTCGCCGCGGGCTTCTTTTTCAACTGCCGCGAACAGGTCTTTGCGCGCATCTTCCGGAGTCATCTGGGCAATGAACTCCAGTTTTTTAATTTGATCTTCGTAGAGTTTGTCGATGTCGTTGGCGCGCTTGTCCACTTGTGACTGGCGCTTGTTCAAGGTTTGTTCGCGCTGTTCCATTTTGTCGAAGCGGCTGTCCAACTCACCGCGGCGTTTGTCGAGTCGTTCTGTTTCACGATTTAACTCGGCACGTCGTTCCTTAAGATCAGTTTCGGCACCTTTGATAAGTTTGGCGGCATTGTCACGCGCGCCGCTTTCGATCAGGCGGGCCTGCTCGCTGGCAACCTTGAGAATGTTATCGGCTTTTTCATTCCGCGCTTTGGCGGCCTGGTCGGCTTGATAGCGATGGAAAAAATAACCTGCGGCAACGCCGATCAACAGCGTTATAAAATCTATAAAAAAGAAAAGAATCGGGCTCATGATATGTCCTCGTTTTTATTTATCTGTGACTCCGCGTTCGTTTCGTTCCAAATTCTGGAAACGATGGGGGCAATGACGGAGTAGGAAAATCCACGACGGGCAAGAAACTCGCTTAACTTTTTACGAAACTCGCTCCACTCGTGACCTTTGAACCGGGTCGCTCGTTTCAAGCCTGCTTCGTAGGCGAGGGCTTCTTCGTCCACATCGGATAGAGATGCCTGAATTGTTTCGTTGTCGAGTCCTTTTTGGCGTAACTCCACCGTGAGGGCTCGTTTACTGCGCGGACGGAATGTGCTGCGATTTTCCACCCACGCCTGGGCAAATTCACTGTCATTGGCAAGACCTGCTGTACGAAGTCTTTCAATTGTCCCTTCGATCACATCTTCAGGAACTTCGTGCTTGCGCAGGTTTTGCTGTATTTCTTTTTCAGAACGGGCGCGATAACTTAAGTAGAGCAGGGCTTGTTGATATGCCCATTCGCGCATGTCTTCTGAAAGGATTTTTGCGATCTTTTCATCACTCAGCATGTCGCCGTTCTTGAGCCATGCGGCGGTGATGCGGGCCAGACCGAAGGCGAATTCGCCATCAAGGTAAATATTGACCCGGTTGGAATTTTTCTTTTGCACGGAAATGGCGGTTATCTTTTTCATTTAAAAGCACACAGCCAAGGTCTCCGATTCTTTGGGGTCGGCCTTGGCTGTGGAAAATGTCTGGGATGGCTGAGCAGGCTCCACGTCCAGTAAGAGGCGATGGAGGTAAATCAAAGTAAATGACGGATTACGTCACATACAGCTCAGGGTATGAGGTGAAGCCAGTCTGCGTCTCAAAAAATGTCCTAAATAGACTTCACAAAGTAACTCCCATTTATTGGGGAGGATCGTACACCAGTTTCCAGTCAGTTTCGAGCAAGGCCGCGAACGGCGGAAGTTTCTTAAGTCAGATCCCAAAGATTAGGATTTCCTTAATTATACATGAATTTTACGATTTGTTAACATTTTGAGTTTATATCAAAAATTGAGCGGTAGTTCTTTGGCTGGTATAAAAAACGGTGCAACAAGGTGAGGGAAGATCAGGCCATCCCGCCTGTTTTTTCGGTATAATAAAATTTCTCTTGAATACAAATCGTGTTTGTGCCCTTGAATGATAAGGATGTAAGTTATTCATTACACGGAGGTATCGATGATGGAAGCACCTGAGAGCGGGGGAGATAACAACAACATTCGGCGGTTTGTCGCTTTTCTGGGTATCTTTTTTATCCTGCTCAGCCAGTTTTTGATTTTTTCAAACCAGGTGGATACTACGGGAGTATTTCCGCCTTATACATGGCTGGCTGTGTTTGGGGTCTTTGTTTTGGCTCTGAGCCAGTTGATTCGCCCGGCAGGTTTTTTGCAAAAAATATCCACCTGGTTTATTTTTCAAGAACGGTCATTTTGGGTTCTGGCTGCATTTTACTTTCCATTTTGGCTACCGGAGCAACAGCAAATTTTATGCTGTTTACGCGGATTAATTACATTCCCGTGGTTGCCATCTGGTTGTTGGGTGCAGGGGCTTATACGTATGCATTTTTTAATGTTTCTCTCACAGCAAATGTCTTGTTTGCATGGATAAAGAAAAACCGCAATGAGATCATGGCCGTGGCCGTGGTGACATTGTTTGCCGCAGCTTTTCGATTTTATCGCCTGGGACAAATTCCGCGCATCCTCGATGGGGATGAAGGCTTGATCGGAATTTTCGCGCAGGAGACTTCCACCGGCTTGCTCGCCAATCCTTTTGCCTTGTGGGAAAACTTTGGCGCCATGTATATGCAATTGATCAATCTTTGTCTGCGGTTCTTTGGAGTTAATTCTTTCGCCTTGCGATTGCTGCCAGCCATCGGCGGTACACTGGCAATTCCTTCACTTTATCTTCTGGCACGCTGGATCGGCGGACGCAGGATCGCTTTCATCACGATTATTATTCTGGCTTTTTCACATTCTCACATTCACTTCAGCCGCATTGTATCTGTTGCGTATATTCATGGAACCTGGCTTGCGCCGCTTGAGCTATATCTGCTGATCAGTGGTTTGGAAAAACGCGAATCATGGAGGACCGCTCTCGGCGGAATTTTGCTGGCGATCCACTTTTCTGTTTATTTGACCGCCCAGTTTATTATGGCGTTGGTGTTGATCTATATGCTGATCGCTTTTCTGTTTTATCGTCCATGGTTTAGGTCACGTTTTTCCCAGGCGCTGGTTTTTTGGGGAGGCTTTCTGACCACAATCATGCCTTCAGCTTTTTATTTTTATAATAATTCCAGTGAATTTTTTAATCGGTTCTCACAAGGTGGAACATTTCAATCCGGCTGGCTTGAACAGACCATGCAGGCAACAGGCCAGGGCAGTTTTGAGATTTTGTTTGGCCGTTTTGTGCATGCCTTCCTTTCGCTGATTTATTACCCTGCTTTCGATTTTTATGGGTCATCCTCGCCCATGATGAGCATGATCTCCAGCACTTTGTTTTTAGCCGGGCTTGCCATTGCCTTATGGCGGATTCGAAACCCCTACATATTTGCTGTTGAACGGTTATTTTTGGGGCGCTACTTTTTCAGTGGGAATATTTGCCATTCCCCCCTCTGCAGATTCGTACCGCATGTTAATGGCGCTGCCCGCTGCATTAATTATGGCTGCGATAGGCCTTGACCAAATTCTGGAATTGCTTGGAATCGGATATAACAATACAAGAGTTGCCTACAAGTTTTCAGTATCAGCCGTTCTTACCAGCCTGCTTATCTTTAACCTATGGACGTATTACGGTGATTTCGCGGGGCAATGCCGTTATGGCAATAGCCTGGTGGATCGTTTCGCATCGTACATGGGAAGTTACGTAAACACAATAGATAACGAATTATCCGTGTACCTGCTCAGTGATGATTTATATTTTTATGGAAGTCACGCCTCCACAGATTTTCTGAGCGAAAAAAGGAAGATTACAAACTTCCCGGATCCAATCGATATGTTGGCGCCGGTCTCCGGTGAAACGATCATTGCCAGCCCTGAGCGTATTCCAGAACTGGAAGAGTGGGCGCGCGCGCATCCCGGCGGGTTGCTTCAATATCAATATGATTGTGCCACTACAATTTTGCTTTCCTATCGGGTTCCATAGAGCGCGCCATTGGATCCGCGTGAATACCAGCTCATGTATCAGGTTGAAGATCGCCACTGGTGGTACCAGGGGATGGAAGCCATAACGCGCACAATGCTTAACCGTTGGGTGCATCTTCCAAACCTCAGAATTTTAGATGCCGGATGCGGAACCGGCGCAGCCATGACAACCTACCTCGCAGAATACGGAAAGGTGACCGGCGTGGATTTATATCCGCAGGCTTTGGAATTTTGCCGCAAGCGGAATGCACCACGCCTCGCACGCGCATCTGTGCTTAACCTGCCGCTTGCTCCTGCTTCCTTTGACCTTGTCACCAGCTTTGACGTTCTTTACGAGCGGGCTGTTTCCAGCGAAAGCGCCGCCTTAAAAGAATTTTTCCGCGTCCTGACTCCCACCGGACGCATCCTTTTGCGCCTGCCCGCCTACGATTGGCTGCGCGGACAGCATGATAAAAGCGTGCATACCAATCGCCGCTACACAAAAAAACTTGTTCATGATCTGCTTGAACAAAGCGGTTTTCGTGTGGAACATTTATCTTATGTCAACACATTTCTTTTTCCCGTGGCAGTAATAAAAAGATTAAGCGAAAGAATTTTCCCGCCCAAAGAAAGTCAATCTGATCTTGCATTAAACCCCGGCGTTCTAAATAACTTATTTAGATACATCCTTACCAGTGAAGCGCCTTTGGCCGCCAATATCGGCCTGCCTTATGGTTTGAGCGTGATTGCAGTTGGTAAAAAATGACAGATGGCATGGAACAGAAAAAAATTTCCAGCATTAGCGCCGTATTCCCTGCATTCAATGATGGAGGCACAATTGCCAGCATGGTCGCCGCCGCATCCATCGCATTGCATCAAGTGACTGAAGATTTTGAGATCATCGTCGTCAACGACGGCAGCCTGGACTATACATCCACGATGCTGGCGGAAATCTCCACCAGATACCCTGAACTGCGGGTGATTACTCATCCATCAAATCAAGGCTACGGCGCAGCCTTGCGCACCGGGTTCTCTGCCGCCACAAAAGACTGGGTCTTTTACACAGACGGCGATTCTCAATACAATCCTTTGGAATTGGTCAATCTGGTTGATGCGCTTCACGATGGCGTAGATGCAGTCAATGGATATAAATTATCGCGTAATGATTCGTTGATCCGCATTTTGATCGGGCGCGCATATCACTACTTTGTAAAATTCCTCTTTCATCTCCACATCCGCGATGTAGATTGTGACTTTCGCCTGATCCCAAGGCATATCCTTGAAGAGATCGATTTGAAGAGTGTCAGCGGTGCGATCTGTCTGAGCTGGTGAAAAAAATCGAAGATGCCGGATATGTCTTTGCAGAGATACCGGTCAATCATTACTCGCGGAAATATGGAGTTTCTCAATTTTTTGTCCCTTCGCGCATCCTTCGCACTCTGTCTCAATTGGCTGGCTTGTATTGGATGCTGGTCATCAAAAAAAGGCATTTGAAAAATAAAAAAGCATAATGGATAGTAGGTATGATCGAAAGGCCGCGACCCGAAGATTTATTTCGAGTAAATTGAGTACCTGACGGCAGCCTTCGGGACGTTTTTCCAGTTGCCGATAAAGTCAATTGCTTCTATGTATTTCATTCGGAAGAGAGCAGGTGCATACCATAACTTTTCACTTGAGCGGGGTAAGAACATATATGGAACTGTGGGTATCGCCCCAAAATGTGACAAAGGAACTATTCGCTTTCGGCAACTCATGCGATAATTTACAAGTATTGTCGCATTTGAAATTTCCACAATTCATCAAATCACTGGAGGCTCTATGGCTAAGATCACGTGAAGATGTCTTGAATATCATCGCTTTAAAAGGAAAACCCGGCAAGCTGGCGATTGTCCCTACAAAACCGATGGATACACAGCATGACCTGGGTCTGGCTTATTCTCCCGGTGTGGCGGAACCTGTTTTGGAAATTGAGAAAAACCCTGAAGACGCTTACGAATACACATCGAAGGGGAATCTGGTTGCAGTCATCTCAAACGGCACGGCGATTTTAGGTTTGGGTGATCGCGGCGCTCTAGCCAGCAAACCTGTGATGGAAGGTAAGGCTGTACTTTTTAAGAAATTTGCAGATATTGACGTTTTCGATATTGAATTGGATTCACACGACCCCGATGAAATTATCAAAGTGGTCGCGGCGATCGCTCCGACTTTTGGCGGGATCAATCTCGAAGACATTAAAGCCCCGAATGTTTTTACATCGAAGAAGAACTAAAGAAGATGCTGGATATTCCGGTCTTCCATGATGACCAGCACGGCACCGCGATCATTTCCTCGGCGGCATTGTCGAATGCGTTGGAGATTGTTGGCAAGAAGCATGATGAGATCCGCATTGTCATTTCCGGCGCGGGCGCTTCTGCGATCTCGTGCGCTGAGTTGGCGATCCGCTGGGGTGTGAAGCGCGAAAACATTATGCTGTGCGACAGCAGGGGAGTAGTCTATAAAGGCCGCACTGAAAATATGAATAAATATAAGGAACGCTTTTTGGTGGATACCGATGCGCGTACCTTGACAGATGCCTTGCGCGGCGCGGATGTGTTCTACGGTCTTTCTGTTGCGAATGTGATGACACCTGAGATGGTCAAATTGATGGCGCAGGACCCGATCATCTTTGCGATGGCGAATCCTGATCCTGAGATCAAGCCCGAGCTTGCGAAAGCAGCGCGCAAGGACGTCATCATCGCCACTGGCCGCTCTGATTATGCAAATCAAGTGAATAACGTATTGGGTTTCCCGTTCATCTTCCGCGGCGCATTGGATGTACGTGCGAAGGGTATCAACGAAGAGATGAAATTCGCTGCATCAAAAGCGCTGGCCGCACTTGCGAAAGAGGATGTGCCCGATTCAGTGATCCGTGCTTATGGCGGTGAAGCGATCAAGTTTGGACGTGAGTACATCATTCCCAAGCCTTTGGATCCACGTGTGCTTTTGTGGGAAGCGCCCGCAGTAGCAGAAATGGGTATGAAGACCGGTATGGCGCGCAAGACCATTGACCTTGATGAGTATCGCGAGCAGTTGGCATATCGTCAGGGCAAGGGCGAGCGCATCCGCTATTTCTTCCAGAACAAGGCGCGTTCTTCCGGTGGGACCAAGCGTGTGGTGTTTGCAGAAGGCGAAGAGCAGAAGATCATCCGCGCGGCGCATCAGATCAATGAAGATGGCATTGCAACTCCTATTTTAATTGGCCGTCAGAGTGTGATCGACGAGCATGTCAAGAACCTTGGGCTGGATTACAAGCCTCAAGTTGTTGACCCGGATCAGTTCTCCAAGATCGATGCATACGCCAAAGCGTATTATGAATTACGTCAACGCAAGGGCATGATGATGAGCGACGCCGCCAAGAAGGCGCGTGATCCCAACATCCTCGGCTCGTTGATGGTCAAGATGGGTGACGCAGATGCATTTATCTCAGGCCTCACTTTTGATTATCCTGAAGTGATCCGCCCGGCTTTGCAGATCCATCATACGGCTCCGGGTGTGGCGCGTGCGGCGGGTGTGTACATCATGATCTTTGAAGAGAAAGTTTTCCTCTTCACCGATGCCACCGTCAACATTGACCCGACTGCCGAAGATTTGGCTGAGATCGCTTCTCTCGCTGCCGATTACGCGGTCAAGTTGGAGATCGATCCGCATGTGGCTTTCCTTTCCTTCTCGAACTTCGGTTCCACACCGCATCCGCTTTCAGATAAAGTCCGCAAGGCTGTCGAGTTGATCAAAGCCCGCCGACCTGACTTGCGTGTAGACGGCGAAATGCAAGCCGACACCGCAGTGATGCCGGAGATCACAGAAGAACGTTACCCATTCAGTGCGGTGAAGGATGCCAACGTGTTGGTCTTCCCATCGCTTGAATCGGCGAATATTGCTTATAAACTTTTGGCCCGCCTTGGCAATGCCAAAGCCATCGGTCCCATTTTGTTGGGCGTGGGCGCCCCTGTGCATGTACTCCAAACCGGTGACGACGTGAATGCCATTGTTCAAATCGCTTCCGTTGCTGTGATGGATGCAATGGGACGTGAAGAGAAGGTCACTGAAAAGAAGGCAGGTAAGAAGAAGTAATCGGTAGACGGTAATCAGTATGACGACCCTGAGTGTCTCTGCTCAGGGTCGTTTTGGTTGATGTATATGTATAATGTTGAAAATCTTTTTAAAGGAATGTAAATGACCAACCTCGAATCCATTGCCAGAAAAATTACAGGTATTCTCTTTGCACAGCAATCTCTCGCATCGGCTGGTTTTATCGCCGCATCTACACTGAATTCAATTGTTGGCAAGGAGCTTAGTCAACATGCCACTTGGGCGGGCGTGCCAACTGCAGTCTATCTTTTGGCTGGTGCGTTTGCTGCATTCATGTGGGGTTATGTTTATGATGCGATTGGCCGCCGCAATGGCTTGACCACCGGCTTAAGTATCGGCGTTGTGGGTTCAGGCATTGCGTTTTATGCGATTGCCATTCATTCCTTCACGATCTTTCTTGGCGGCATGGTCTTGATGGGCATTGCCAATGCGGCCGTTCAACTTGGCCGTTTCGCAGCGGCAGAAGTCAACCGCCCCGAGCATCGCGGACGTGCGATCTCAAACGTCGTCATCGGCGGCACGGTCGGCTCGGTGGTTGGTCCGTTCGTTGCCGGGCCAGCGGGGAATATCATCGGTTCATGGGGCATTGATGAACTCGCGGGCGCGTATCTTGTCAGCCTGGTGTTATTTGCAATTGCGGCTGTTGTTGTATTTATCGGTTTACGCCCCGACCCGCGTGAGATCGCAAAACAAGTTGCAGAAGAATTTCCCGATACCATTGTCCGCTCGCGGGTGGTACGAAACATGTTCCAGATCTTTAGCCAGCCTGCCGCAAAGGTGGCGCTGGTCAGCATGGTACTCGGTCAAATGGTGATGGTACTGGTCATGGTCATCACATCCCTGCACATGCGCGGACATCATCACGATTTGACCAACATCTCAATGGTCATCTCTTCACACACATTTGGCATGTACGCCTTCTCAATTATTTCAGGCCGCCTCGCGGACCAGTGGGGGCGTGGGCCGGTCATCATTGTCGGCTCGGCCACACTGGTGCTGGCTTGCATCGCCGCCACGATCTCTCCCGATGTCCTGCCATTGGGCGTTGCCTTATTTTTGCTGGGCCTCGGTTGGAATTTCTGCTTTGTGGGCGGCTCCACTTTGCTGGCCGATCAGCTCTCCCCAGCCGAACGCGCACGCACACAAGGCTTCAACGACCTGCTCGTCGGACTCGCATCCGCTGTTGGAAGTTTGGGAAGCGGATTTATCTTCGCCGCGCTGGGATATAACACGATGGCATTGGTCAGCGCTGCATTCGCTTTGATTCCCCTGATCCTCGCTTCTTTCTGGACCTTGAAACGGGTACGAAAAACCGGGTAGTATCTTAAACAAAAAAAGAGCGAGACCGTGATGGCCTCGCTCTTTTGATTCTATTGTTTATCTATTTCTTCTTTGCACTTGCGCTGCCTTTAGCGCCAAACGATTTAACCGCACCAGCGGCGGAAGGCTTGGCTGTTGGTTTTTCGCATTTTTATCGATCAAATTGGAAGCGCCTTTACCGACCATGGCAAATGCCATATCCAAACTTTTTGCGGCAGTGGCTTCATCCAGACCGGTCTTCTTTGAGAGTTCCTCGATCATGCCGCTGTTTTCCAAAATACTTGAGTCGATCTTGCCCGATCCCATTTGATCGAATACCTCTTCAAAGTTAAATGAATTTGAGTCACGGCCAGAAGCGGGGTGGTGAGCCAGTAATTTATGCGCCACAAAAGAGACAACGATCATGGCAAGTTCAGGGGAAATTTTGGCTTTCTTTGCAAGCGGCTCAATGAAAGGTTGAAGCAACAGCATGACCGGGTCGTTTGCCGCAGACTGGCTTCCACCTTGCCCGCCGCCCATGACGGCTTCCAGCATGCCCATCATGCCGCTCACACCAGCCGCCTGTGGTTGTTGTGGATTTGCACCCTGTGATTGCTGTTGACTCGCATTCAGGAATCCGCCGAGCAGACCCGCCACATCTCCAGCATCCACGCCATCAGACAGGTTCACCCCGCCTTGTGACTGTCCGCCGAGCAGGCCTCCGATCAGATCGGTCATCGGGTCGGCGGTGTTTTGGGTCGTTCCCTGTTGACGGGAATCGACAAGCGCTTTAAGAATATCTTCCATGGACATATGAGGTTTTCTCCTTATTTACTTGCATAAAAAATGATAACAAAAAGCGCGGCGCAATTTGCACCGCGCTTTCTCAAAACCTATTTTATTCCGAACTCTCGCTCTTTGAAGGCTTGCTTTCCGTACTGGCGGAAGCGCTTTCCTTCTTCTCAGCTTTCTCGGCTTTTTCAGCTTTTTTTGCGCTGGATGTGTCTCCCGAAGGTGACTTGTGATCTGTCGCGTAAAAACCTGAACCCTTAAAAATGATCTTGGTCGGCGTAATGACTTTCTTAAGCGCCTTCTTGCGGCACTCAGGACAGGTCTTTAATGGGGCGTCGGTGAAGGATTGGTGGCGTTCAAATTGGATCCCACAGGCTTCACAACGATAAGTATAGACTGGCATTTATTTTTTCTCCTTGCATAACTTTCGGAACAACGTGCGCGATTATAGCGCGGTTGACAGGCCGGGGCAAGCCTTGAACGCGCCATGTTATAATTTTCTAACATAAGCGTAATACATCCTGAGCGAAGGATTGAGCGTTCTTTTGCGAAATCCGCAGCCGAAGGATCGTTATTAACGAATGCATTATATAGAAAGCGGAGAAATCACATGCTCACCATCGAGATCATCTACTGCGCAGTCTGACACTACACCAACCGGGCCGTGAGCCTGGTGGATGAATTGCTCAAAAGTTACGAGCACGTGATTCAGTCGGTGGCGCTCATTCCCTCGGACGGGGGCAGGTTCGAGGTCAGCGTGAACGGGGAGTTGGTCTTCTCGAAATTACAGGCGAAACGTCATGCAGAAGCGGGCGAGATCGTCAATCTCATTCATAAAATGGTTGAAGGATAAAGAATGGCAAAAAAAGGCAGAGTTTTTTCGGGCGCGCGCCCAACTGGTCGTCAGCATCTTGGGAATTATTTGGGTGCGATGAAGAATTATGTCGCGATGCAGGAAGATTATGAATGCGTCTATTGTATTGTGGATGTTCACGCGCTGACCACGGTGGAAACCACTCAGGAATTAAGACAGAACACAATGGAAATGGCGCTGGATTGGCTCGCGGCCGGGATGCGCCCTGAAGATTCGATCATCTTTGTGCAGTCACATGTGCCGCAGGTGATGGAGTTGCACACCTATCTTTCCATGGTGACGCAATTGGGCAAGTTGACCGACCTGCCGACCTTTAAGGAAAAAGTCCGCCAGCAGCCTGAGAATATCAATTATGGGCTGGTCGGCTATCCCGTATTAATGACCGCTGACATTGTCCTCTACAAAACGGACGTGGTCCCCGTGGGCATTGATCAGGCGCCGCATATCGAATTTGCGCGTGAGATCGTGCGCTCCTTTAATTATCGCTATAAGACCAAGGTCTTAATTGAGCCGCAAGTGAAACATACCGAAGTGCTGAAAGTGGTCGGCATTGACGGTAAAGATAAGATGGGCAAGAGTTTGAACAATCACATCGAACTCGCCACCACACCCGAAGTGACGGTTAAGCGCGTGAAGGAAATGGTCACCGACCCTGCACGACAAAGGCGCACTGACTCGGGCAACCCTGATGTGTGCAACGTGTTTACCATGCACAAACTTTTCTCTCCTCAGGAAGAAATAGACATGATCAACAGCGAATGCCGCACTGCAGGCATCGGCTGTGTGGATTGTAAGATGCGCTTTGCCGCCAACCTTAACAAACATCTGGAGCCGTTCCGCGCCAAACGCGCCGAACTGGCCGCCGATCCCAATAAGATTCAAGACATTCTGCACGACGGCGCCAAACGCGCGCGTGCCATTGCCGAACAGACCATGGTCGAAGTGCGCGAAGCCATGCAGTTGCCGTAGGAAGTGCCGGGAAGTAAAAAGTGAGAAGTAAAAAGTACACACCTTCTCACTTTTTACTTCTCACTTCTGAACTTTTCTCCCCATGCGTTTATTAATCCAACGAGTTTCACAGGCCAGTGTCACAGTCAACGAGCAGACTATTTCCCAGATCGGAAATGGTCTGTTGATTTTATTGGGCATTGGTCACGGCGATGGGGAAGAGCAGGCGGCATTCCTGGCTGAGAAAACCGCCAACCTGCGCATCTTTGAAGATGAACAGGGCAAGACGAATCTTTCAGTTCTCGATGTAAAAGGCGAGGCCATTGTCGTTTCGCAATTTACTTTGTATGCCGATGCGCGCAAAGGCCGCCGCCCATCTTTTACTGATGCCGCGCTGCCCGAGGTTGCTTCTCCGCTTGTGGATCGCTTCATCGAATTATTGCGCAGTCATGGTGTGCCGACTCAAACCGGTCAATTTGGCGCGCATATGAAAGTCGAAATCCACAACGACGGGCCGGTTACGATCTGGCTGGAGAAATAAAATGTCAGGCTCCAACCAAAAAGTAAAAATACTGCTCGCGTTTATTTTTCTGACCTACGCCATCATCCGCTTAATCACAAATCTGCCTGCGCGGTCTGCGCCGCGCGAGTTGGTGGATACCGCCGCCTATCTTAGAATTTCACAACAGCCCGTTTCAGATATTCGCTTTTGGGGAGATAAACGTCCGCTGGTGTTTCCGCTTCTCTTAAAAATTTCAGAACAGAATACCTCGCTGACATCTTTGCTGCAAACCGGATTCGCAATCCTTGCCTGGGGACTGCTTGCCCTCTTCGTCAGCGCATCCATGCGGACTGTCTGGCTGCAACTGTTATCCTTTGGCATGGTCCTCACTTTGAGTCTCGTGCGGCATCTCGCCAACTGGGACTATGTCATGATGACCGAGTCTCTCTCTGTCTCGTGGTTCGTGCTTTTCCTCGCCCTCGGCATCTGGCTCACTCACGGCTGGCGCGTGGACAAAGTCATCGCTCTGTGCGTTGCCGGTCTTTTTCTTGCATTTACCCGCGATACAAATGCCTATCTTTTATTAATGCTGGCCGGTATGTTGATTCTTGCTGTTATTTTCCGTTGGGCGCAGCCGCGAGTATTAATCCTCGCCGCTTTTTTTCTCTTATCTTTTTTACTAAACAATATCAACTCTGAAACCGGCGCGCGCTGGATCTTCCCATTAAATAACATCGTTGGCCGCCGCATTCTCTTAAGCACAGAAGCCGTGCGTTCTCTTGAATCCTGCGGAATGCCGGTCACACCGGCCCTGCTAGAGATGGTCAACAATTATGGGCACAGTCAAGACAGCGCCTTCTACACCAATCCTAAATTGGAAGATTATCGCATCTGGCTGGCAGCGCATGGCAAAACCTGTTACATGAAGTGGCTGTTATCCAACCCGATACGCAGTGTGGGCCAGTCGCTTAACCAATTTCAAGGATTGATCGCTTTTGCAGATGTCAGCAAATTCTTCGCCCGCGGATACGATCCGCTGTTGCCGTGGTTCGTTGAACCGTTTATCTATCCGGTGAAATTCATCCTCCCGTTGTGGGTCATTCTGACCATCGGCGCATTGATCGCGATCTGGAAACGTGCGTGGACTATAAATCCGCTGTGGGGCGTGTACATTCTGCTCAATCTGCCTATCCTGCCGCATCTCTTCATTACCTGGCACGGCGATGCCATGGCCCCGGAACGTCACGCGCTTTCTGTCGGTTTGCAACTGGCGCTCTGTCTTTGGATCGCAATTTTTCTTTTGTTTGATCAGTCTATGCTGCAACGAAAATCCACTAAAAAGGTAAATGGATAAACTCATATGACAACCCAAAAAATGCCCAATGCTTTTCAACGTTTTACCCATCGTTTCGCCATGATGCGTTCGGTTTCCGCCTTTCTCTCAATCGGACTTCATCGTCTGGATACGGTGGTCTTAAAAGTCACCAAAGGCAAACACACCGTCGCGGAACTGGTCGGCCTGCCCATGATCCAGAGCACAACCATTGGCGCAAAAAGCGGCGAGCCGCGCACCATGCCGCAGGTCAGCCTGATCGATGGCGAGAAGATCGCATTGATCGGCTCAAACTTCGGACAGAAGAATAATCCCGGCTGGTATTACAACCTTAAAGCGCACCCGCAATGCACCGTGAATCTCAATGGTCAGGTGGGTGAATATATCGCTCGCGAGACACAAGGCGAGGAACGCGAAAAATATTGGCAGATGGCCGTCTCGGTCTATGGCGGGTACGCGTTGTACAAGATTCGAGCCGCGCATCGCCAGATTCCGGTGATGATTTTGGAACCAATAAAATAATTGTCAAGATGAGAATTTCATGATAAAGTTGCGCTTGTAGGATGCAAGTGGCTTTTCGTTGTGGAAGTATGAAGATAATGAATCAAAGCACAACCTTTGAAACGTTTTGTTTAACCGCCCGATGAAAGACATACTGCGTCACCTTATTTTTTTATTTGCTGTAGGAGGCAAAAAATGTCTGATCGTGTAATCGGTACGGTAAAATGGTTCAATGGTACAAAGGGTTTCGGCTTCATCGAACGTGAAGGCGGCCCCGATGTCTTCGTCCATTTTTCAGCAATCAAGGGCGAAGGTTTCAAAAACTTGCAGGAAGGCCAGAAAGTCGAATTCACCATCGAAAACGGCCCCAAAGGTTTGCAAGCTGCTGACGTCGTAGTTCTCTAATTCTGAACCGCACAAAAGAGTCTCGCTGAAAAGCGGGACTCTTTTCTTTTACCAGAGCTTACGCAAAAAATGGACTGCGGACTTTAGTCCGCTTCTCATACTGAAACCGCAGACTAAAGTCTGCAGTCCGAAAAATTTTTGATGAATTCCACGCCCCCGGCTTTTTTCTACACTGTTAGAGCGCTTCTTTCGGGACCCAGAAACTGGCATCCATTTCGACAGCCATTGCCCCCGCTGACAGCATATCCGCCGCGTCTTGTTCCGTCCAGATGCCGCCTGCACCGATGATGGGCATTCCGAGCATCGCCGCCGAGTGGACAATATCCAGCGTGCGCGGAAATAATGACCGGCCATATAATCTGCCAGTTGTTAATTTATTTTCATCATTCATGATCGCCCCGCGCGGATTGGTGATGCTGATGGCCGCCGCGCCTTCCTGAATTAAGCGCGGGCCAAGGGACAGCACTTGTTCGGCGGGCAAAGAAAATATCAAGGGGATTTCTCCGACACACATTTCCAAGTTTAATAGAATAATATCGTTTGATAAGAGGGGAGCGAAGCCCAACTCGACGGCCATCACATTGTCCACGCCTTCGAGCATTTGCACCATGCGCATGGTCTCTTCAGGGCGGTCTGCCATGAGGTTGACGATGATGGGCATTTCGGCGCGGTTCCAGCGGGCTTCATGTTTTTTGAGTACTGCTGAGAGGCCGGGATTTGGCAGCCCGGAATGTAGCAGGAATCCGCCGGGGAATTCGATCAAGGCCGGTTGGGCAGCGGGCAGGCGCGAGCGCAGAGAGATCGGATTCGTAACGAAGGCGCCGAACGCGTCAAAGTTGATCCCCGCGCGTGGGTCGGGCGCGAATCCCAATAATCCCGCTGTGTTCATGATCGGTTTGCTAAAATATAAGTCACGTTTCATACTTGATGCCCAAACCTGACAGGTCTCATAAGAGTCGTGCCATTCAAATGATTTATGAAGACCTGTCAGGTTTTTTATAGGAGAGAATTATGCAAGCCTTACAAGGAATTCGTGTCCTGGATCTAAGCCGTGTGCTGGCTGGCCCTTATTGTACGATGGTTCTCGGTGACCTGGGTGCGGATGTGATCAAAGTGGAGCCGCCCGAAGGCGATGAGACGCGCGGTTGGGGGCCGCCGTTTGCGGAAGGGGAGAGCGCGTATTATTTGTGCGTCAATCGTAACAAGCGCGGCATGGTGATCAATTTGAAAACGGACGAGGGCAAAAAGATTTTGCGTGACCTTGCATTGCAAAGTGATGTGCTGGTTGAAAATTTCCGCCCTGGCACGCTGGAAAAATTTGGTCTGGATTTTGAGACCCTGCATGAATTGAATCCGAAGTTGATCTATTGCTCGATCACGGGCTTTGGTCAGACGGGTTCGATGAAGGATAAGCCCGGTTATGATTTTATGATTCAGGCGCTGGGCGGATTGATGAGCATTACCGGTGAACCCGAGGGTGAGCCAATGAAAACAGGCGTGGCGGTCGTGGATTTATTTGCCGGGCAAAATGCGATCATTGCGATTTTAGCCGCTCTGCAAGCCCGCACGTTGACAGGGGAGGGGCAGCATTTGGACATTGCCTTGTTTGACTCTCAATTAGGCTGGCTGGCGAATGTGGCCAGTAATTATTTGATCTCGGGGAATCTGCCGAAACGTCACGGCAATGCGCACCCGAATATTGTTCCCTATCAAAGTTTTCAAGCCAGTGACGGTTGGTTCGCAATTGCGGTGGGCAATGACCGTCAGTTCGCGCGCTTGTGCGAGATGCTTGGCAAGCCTGAGCTTGGCATGGATGAAAAATTCGTCACGAATGCTGCGCGTGTGCAAAACCGTGAAGAGCTCATTGCTTTGCTGGTTTCAATTTTCAAAACAGTTTCTGTTGCTGACTGGCTGCAAAAACTGGACGAGGCTGAAATTCCATGCGGACCGATCCAGAATTTTGAGCAGGTCTTTTCGATGCCAAATGTGCATGAGCGTGAGATGCTGGTGAAGATGACTCATCCCACGATCGGCGAGTTGCCGCTGGTCGGTTCGCCGCTTAAGATGAGCGATACGCCTGTGACATATCGCCTGCCTCCGCCGTTGATGGGAGAGCACACCGGTGAGGTGCTGAGGGAATTAAGTGACTAATTGCGCGTACATCTTGATTAATTTTGCCATGTATAATATTTATCTATGAGCGTACATTGGATCGAACACAAAGAAAAGAAGCTTATTTTCATTAATGCTGCCAACTTGTTGGATGACCATGTTTCATTGATTGCGAATCTTGAAACGCTGGTCTCTCTCTTGCAGTCAGAACCTAAAAAGTCTGTTTTGGCCCTGGCTGATCTGCGAAATACACACCTGAATAACACGGTATTAGTCGCACTGATGAGGCATGCTCTTCGCGCAGCTCCCTACTTTCGCAAAAGCGCGTTGGTCATTGAACCGAACCAAGCCAGAGAGATTCTGCTGGACTCATTTGGTTTTATCATTCAATATCCGCCCAAACGCTTTGGCGATCTCGATGCCGCCAAAGCGTGGCTGGTTAACGAGTAACTGAAATTTGTCGGTGCGGCACGCTTTGCGTACGCGCGGCTTGAGTTTTTAAGAATAGCAGACAGTCCACGCAAACGGTTGGGCCGCTCGTTTAAAAAAAATCTAGTTCATGAAGAAAAACTCTTCATTTCCAATTGTCAGGAATTTGAGACACTGGTAAGACAGGAGAGCCATATGGAAATTGATTTTGAGAAACTTACGACATCAATAAAGCAATTTGTAATTTTCTATGTGCAAGCATTCGTGGGAATCCTAACATCCCCCGCACAAACCTTTCCAAGTTTAATTAATTCAGAGGGTGGGAAATTTCCAATAATAAAAATCAGAACGTTAGATACAAAACCTTTTATTTATGCAGCAATAAGCTTAGTCATTGGGTTGCTTCTTGGGTCATCATTGTTAGTCAAAAATGCCCCACAGAAATAAACGGATGGGAAATCATTAAAACAATAATACCCTATTTGTTTCTTTGGTTACTTTACGGATTGGTTATTCATTATTTCGCAAAACTATTAAAGGGAACCGGGAAAATTGAAGACACGATAAGCAGTGTGTTTTATGTTCTTGGAACCCTTCATCCATTATTGATATTAATAGTATATATTAGCCGCCATTTATCCTGATTCTCTCATCTTTGATCCTACCCCCCTATAACGCCCCTTATTTTCCGGGCGGGTACGCTCCAAGTTACGATTCTACATTAAGGGATCCTGGAGTATATGCGACTATTATTCAAAAATGGGAAACCATTGACTTATTTGGTAAAAATTTCTTTGTTTTGTATTTCTTAGTCAGTTTCACACTGACAGCAATATATCTTTACTTTCCCATTTCTTATATACACAAATTTTCACTCATCCGAGTTATTGCAACATACCTTGTTGGTTTTTTTGCAACAATATTCTTTTCTTTTTAGCGTTAATAATAATCGAATTTTTTCCAATTCTAGTGTTTGCTATACAAACAATGATAAGAAAGGTAGCCCAATAGGGTAGAATTCTAATCATAAATATTAAGAGTTTATTTGTCAACGTTTGTTCGCGCCAAAATAACGCGGGCTAACAAAGCATGCACCCATGCGGGGATTCTGGCGGTTCAAGTGTTTTCCCGCCTTTCTTTTTCCAGTTGGATGGCTTCGCCGTCCCCGCCCCAACGCAGTCCATGCAAGCCGTTGGGTGTTTTTCTTCCATTTCAAAGTGAGCCTATGAATCCAAAACGCATAATTTTAGTTCGACATGGTCAATCAGAAGGTAATGTTGATAAACGCAAGTATGAAAATGTTCCTGATTTTGCTTTGAATCTCACAGAGGAGGGTATTAATCAAGCCTTAAATGCTGGCAAAGAGATTAAAGAAATTATTGGACAAGAATCCGTCCATGTTTACCTTTCGCCTTTCTATCGCACCCGCCAAACTTATGCACAAATAGCTAAAAACATTGAAGCCCATGTGATTAAAGTCTTTGAAGATCCGCGTATACGAGAACAAGACTGGGGACATTTTCGCCACCTCGAAGTAGGCGAAGAGATTGACAAAGAACGAGATAAATATGGCACCTTTTATTATCGAATCCCAGATGGAGAATCTTGCGCAGATGTTTACGATAGGGTTAGCACTTTTCTCGATACTCTTTATCGAGATTTTGCGAAACAAAATTATCCAGACAACACATTGATAGTAACTCATGGAATGACCTTAAGATTATTCTTAATGCGCTGGTTTCATTGGACTGTTGAGGAATTTGATAATTTGCAAAATCCTAAGAATTGCCAGGTTGTAATAATGCAAAAAGATAATAATAATCGCTATAATTTAATAAGTAATTTGGCTAAAAGAGATAGAAACACCTAACAAAGCATGCACCTGATGTTGGGGGCTGTGGTTATCCCAGGCATTTTCCACACTTCAGTATTTTCCGGTTGACGGCTTGCTACAGGTACATGCAAGCTGTTCAGCGGGGCGGCTCAATCAGCAGGTCACAATGTCGATGTATAAATTAAAGACCCAACGGCTTGATATAATTCCACTTACCCGGATCCAATTACCCGGACAATATCTTGAATATCCAGACTTGTTGGGTAATATCCGTAAAATCATCCAGGGTAGTGGAAAAATCGTGGCAAAATACCAGGAGAGATCCAGATGAAGAAGTCGAAGTTTTCAGAAAGCCAGATCGTAACATCCTGAAAGAGCGGAAGCAGGCATGTCGGCTCGAAGAGCTTGTTTCCGGCAACACGGATTTGGCAAGCATCCTTTTACAAATGGAACGTACAGCGGCATGTCGGCGGGCGTCTGAAACGACTAAGGAACTGGAAGAAGAAAATCGCACAGATGTATGCAAATTAGTCTGGAGCATGCGGTACTGAAAGACATTATCGAAAAAAACTTGGGCCAGAAGAGCAGCGCGAGCTGGTGACCTATGCGATCGCAGAACAGGGATGAGCGACGGGCGTGCCCACAGTGACTGCGCTCGCACCTATCGCGTTCCCGCGGGTTGTGACGGCCTTGAGGCGGTCCGCCGGATCGCATTGGAAGGGATTTACCGTGGTTTGGCAATTGCCGAGACAAAAACGGCTGGCGGCAAGGCTGCACTGCCGGGTGCCAGTGCAGTCCACAGACTTGGTCTCTGGATTTGGCGGCAGCCTTTGGCAGAACCATTCTGAACATTAGTTTGTCTCGTGAGGCGCTTTGGCGAAGTTGATCATTCATTGCCTGCAGAGCGTGTGGTGCGAGTGCTGGAAAATCTGCTGCTGGCATCTGCTCCGAAACAATCCGCATGGATAACGGTCCGGGTTTATTTCTCAAGATGGAGGGGGCAGAAAAACAGATTGGTTGCTCCACATCCAGCCTGGCAACCAGCTCAGAATGCATATATCGAACGCTTCGACCGCACATTTCGTGGGTGTTTTGGACGCGTATTTGTTTGAGGATTTGGATGAAGTCGTTTGATCGCAGAACACTGGCGAAGATTACAACACTATCCGTCGCAAGGGCATTACAGGGCTTATCGCCCCGCCAATACACAATTCAAATGCCTGACGCCTAAGCGTGTCTATTTATCTTTGGTATATAAATGGGTACGGTTGGAGCAGGAATTAGGTATTCCGATCTCACGAGAAATAGTTACCGAAAATACACAGCGTGCTATCCGTAAAAAACTCTCTAAGATGACTCATGCTGATCAAGCCCAATTGGCCTGGTATACATATTGGTTACTTGTTATTCGTACTGTGCCTTTCGGGGCAGGTCTGGTTGGCTTTAAAGGATTCCCCGACCAGAATGGTGAAGCTGAAATTGGATATGGCATAGACCAAAGTTACCAGCGACAAGGTTACACGACTGAAGCAGTGAAGGCGATGATCGCGTGGGCATTTGAAGAAATATCGTGTCGCGCAGTTGTTGCTCGTAATACCAAGAAGTCGAATTTGGCTTCACAGCGAGTATTCCTTAAAGCAGGTATGAAGGTTTATGAAGAATCAGAAGACGCTTTTTGTTTGAGAGTCGAGCGGTGATAATGCTCTCCAGCCGTAACAGCCTAAATAGGCAGCCTAAAAAGCGTGCATCTGATGTGCGGTATTCTGCGGCAAACTTCGTGTCGAGCAGTTTTTCAGTTGGATGGCTTCGCCGTCTCCGCCCCGGCAGACAGTCTACGCAAACGGTTGGGCGGTTCACTCAGTAGAAATTTCAGAATAATTATGGATGATTATCGTATGGCTGTAACTCAACGCCCCTTTTCAACCGAGCAAGACAAATATCTAATGTCCGCTCTGGCTCGCCAATGTCCAAAAATAATCCCATAATGTAGATTTGCCCTACCGTTTTAGTTCATGGGCGTTTGACAATCCTGAAAACATCAGTTTATGGTTTGATGAAAACCAACAACTTTTTTGCTTGGGCGGTACTTCAAACACCTTTTGGACTATTGATTATGTATGTCATCCTGAACAAGAATCGCATCTGCATCAAGAAATCCTTTCATGGGCAGACCAACGCGCTCAAGCAACACAGAATACGCTGTATGCGCGTCCTGCATGGTTTGTCATGGTTTTCTCTGGGCAAAATAACCGTATTCGCGACTTGGAAAATGCAGGTTTCAAATGTCAGTCGGATGTAGGCGAAGATTCTTGGTCAAAAGTGCTCATGCGTCGCTCATCTCAGACACCTGTAAAAATATATGAACCTCGCTCAGGTTTTATTGTTCGCCCATTGGCCGGAGAATCAGAAGTTCAGAAATATGTGGAACTTCACCAATCTGTTTTTGAAAGCAAAAACATGACGGTAGATTGGCGCACTCGCACGCTTCAACATCCTGATTACAAGCCAGATTTAGACATCGTTGTTAATCTCTGATAAACGTCTGGTTGCTTTTTTGTATTTGCTGGTTCGATGAAATTCAATGACAGGGCATGTTGAGCCATTAGGCTGGCAAAGATTTTCGACAATATGCTCTTGGGCGAGTCGCTCTTTCCAGAAGGATTACGCCGCCTCCAGTGCTCTGGAGCGCAGAATATTTTTGTTGAAACAGATAACTATCGGAATACTGCTTTCCGGCTTACGAGTCGTTTGATTTCCGACGATACAAGATGTTCAACGTATATCGAAGATTATGAAACCGAGTAGCATAGAGTCATTTCAAAACCACCGCCTAACAAAGCAGCACCCGACGCTGGGGGCGCTTCGCCGTCTTCGCCCCGGCAGACAGTCTACGCAAACGGTTGAAACGTTAAGGAACTGGAAAGAATCGATGGAGATCCTGAATGAACACAAAACTACTCATCGTCGATGGACACTGCTCAGTAGGTAAATCCAGTATTTCAAAAAGGGGTATATAAACAGATCGCCCTGACTCTTGATGTCTACTGGCTGCATGAAGAGTGCTGAAACTCATCCCATACGGCATCAAGAATTCACCTTTGGCGAATTGAATACTACTGAAGGCATGTGAATTAAATAGGGTTGGATGTTACAGAAGTGGATGGCATTTCGAGATTCAATCAAGTCGTTCGGGAAAGTGTGTGTGTTACTGAAGGATGTTTTTTGCATGCCTACGACCGGTATTTCTTATTCATAGTCTCTGAATGAGGATGATATCGTTACCTATTCTTCGCAGGTATTGAGGTCATCAACGAATTAAATCCCATCCTGGTTTTCCTCTATCGTCCAACCTTCGGGCAAGCCTGGAAAGCCTTTCTCGCCCGGGGGCAATGGCAGGCGCTGACCTAATGCTTAGAAGAGATGATTTGCATGTGTACTTTAAGCATCATGATTATGTAAACGAAAACAGTATGTCGGTTGCCATTGAATATGAAACAGATCAAGATGATGCAGATATTTGATCGATTACAGTGTTCAAAGATTAAAATAGATACAAGCGAAGAAAAATGGGACTCAGTATTCGCAGGAAATCACCACCTTTTTGGGTTTGATATGGGAAAGTGGGGATCTCATCCATGGGACATGCAGCAATATCTTGGCACCCATCGATGGCGGAACGGGAGCCGGGAGACTGAGGAATGGATCATTAATTATGACGATAAAAACAAATGTCTCTATACGTCTTTTATTTTGGCCATATATGCCTGGGCGATACGTAGCAGATCATGTTTGAGTTAATATCATTTCCTGTGGAA
>NZ_JADJUO010000031.1:0-10104 GCF_016717045.1 Candidatus Villigracilis proximus
CAATAAAGGTGATAAATGTCCATTGCCTAAAAATTATATATAATATACAATCCTGCAACTCTGGAGACAAACCATGAAATCCTACGAATTGAACCAACTCATTTCGCAGCATGCCGACTCAAAAAAACTTTTATCTTGAATTTCTCAAGGTCCCCGACCTGAGCATGGGAGTGTACATCCTCCCCGCGGGCGGGATCGATCCGCAAAGCCCGCACACAGAAGATGAGGTCTACTACATCGTCAGTGGCAAGGCGCAAATCCAAGTGGCAGATGAAAACCGTGCTGTACAGTCAGGTTCAATTGTATATGTGGCAAGAACGTGGAACATCGTTTCCACGCGATAGAAGAGGAATTAACCGCGATCGTCTTCTTCGCGCCAGCAAGAATATTCATTGAAGGGATAAGCATAAATGCATCTCCCTTATTTTTACACCTCTCAGATCCATTGAGATGGATCAAATGGACATAAAAATCAGAACACAAAAAATATTCGGTGATATTCTTTGGTGGGCAGGTGTGGTTGGGCTGTTGCTCTTATCACAAACTGGCATCGAATCTCTCCTTTCCCTTTTTACCGGTACAGGATTACAGATTTTTATCAACCCGGATCTTTTAAAAAATGATCCAGCAATCCTGGCGGCAATCGTTACGCCGATCCGGGGAATCACCCTTTTATTCAGCTTGTTTATTCTGTCAGTTCCAATATTTCAAAGTATCCGTCAATCCGGCATGGTTCGCGAATCTCGAATCACATACGCACATGCAGCACAGGCGCTTTTATTATTATTTGTTTTATGCCTTATTTTCCCGCCCGGCCAGATCAGTGGTTTGGCGGAGGAATATGCAAACACAAGCCTTATTATGTTCACGAAGCTGTCGACGGTAAGTTATCACCGCCGCTTTTTAATGCCCGCGATCGCCCATATTCTTTTTATGCGCGGGCCATTGTTCTTTCTAATATTTTCGTTTATCTGCACCCTGGCATTGATCTTTGTCCTTCGGCTATGGTTCGAGTCCAATCAAATTCGAGTCTCTTTCTGGCAGCTTATCTCACTTGGAACAACAAGTTTTATATATTTCCAAATACGAACTCCAGGATACCCCGATGTTCTTATCAGCATCTTTATTCTTCTCGCTTTTATATTCGCCCGGGACACAAGATCAAAACTGTCCCTGTTCGTACTATCGCTCGCATCACATGAAGCGAGTTTGATTATTTGGTTCTCTCTTGCATTAACCTTGTTTTAACCAAAGGATTTATACAGTTTTTTGTGATCAGCGCATCTATATCTTTATGCTATTTGCTCTCAACGATGGCATCGCCGGGGTGCTGGCAACCAGAAACCTTGGCGAAAAATCAAATTTAATGTGGATACTGGATGACCCCGCAAGAGCCTTGATGGGCATTGCTTTTTCATTCAAAGCATTATGGATTATGGTGGTCGGCGCAGTTATATATCTGCTTTCAAAAAGAAAAACAAAAGAAGCAGCTCAGATCGTCGCCATACTCTTGTCTGGAATCTTAATGATATTTATGGGCGTTGACACCAGCCGGTTATTCGGGTGGACTTTTATGGCAATATTAATTTCATGGAAAGTTCTGGAATACTCGGAACATAATTGGAAAAAAATAATCAATATCGCGCTAATCGTTAATCTCCTGATCCCTTCCGTTGATGTATACATGTTCGGGCAGCCTGTTATCATGTCTGGTTTCTATCAATACATTTTCAGCTTCTTCACAATTTCTAGCTGAACCATGTCTTTACTTTTGAAAGGTTAAATAAATGCTCAATCTCAAAACCACACCATTCCATGCAAGAACGTCCGCGTTGTGCCAGCCGCAGAATTGGCGCAAGTGGGCGGGATATTTCGCCGCAGGCTCGTATGAGCACACGCTCGACCGCGAGTATTGGGCGATTCGCAATGCGGCAGCGTTGGCAGAATATTCTAATAAATCTTGAAGGAGGAAAAATTATGGATGAAAAGAATGATTTGTTTGGAAAGAAACATGCAACTCTTTGGCGTATCTCAATGTGGGCAAATGGATTAGCTTCCATTGTTCTTTTTATATACGTTCTTCTTGCCTTTGGACAGATATCTCAATATACGACAATGGCTCACAATATGTATCAGACAGATTTAATCGGTTTATTTTCCCGATCCCCACTTTACATTCTGGATGTGTTACTTCAAATGACAAAAGAGTTTCTACAAGGCGCTTTTTATTATTTGGCGCTAAAAGGTATCTCACTTGGGCTTGATATGATTGTTGAAACGGACATTAACTATAGAGAGAAAAAGATTGAAGGAGGTACAGCGTGAGTGAGGAACTACGCGAGCAAATTCGGAACAACCTAAATCTAAAAGACATATATGAATTACTTGAGATTTGGAAAACAAACGACCGTGTTGAATGGTCAGATACAGCATTTGAAGTTTTGAGAGAAATTCTAAGGGAGAGGATAAGAGAAATTCCTCAACAAGATAAACCAATTCTTGTGCATGAAGAATTGGTTCAAGATAATGATGGTTTTGAAGACTGGGAGATAAAATTAAGAGATAACAACAACCAACCAGAGCTTTATGACCCCGGAAGTTATCAACTTTAGGAAGAACGCAAACAAGCTGGTGATTGCAACTGCTATTGTTTATATCCTGTTAGCAGCGATAAACTCCGATCAAAATATATTTATTGTGATGTTGGGTACTTCTTTGGAAATTGCCTATATTTATTTTTCGTTTAAAGCATTGGCGCACATTTTAAGAATACTCATGGAAATGGAATTCAACAGTCGAAAGGTAAATCAATAATGCTCAATCTCAAAACCACCCCATTCCATGAACGAACGTCCGCGTTGTGCCAGCCTCGAAATTGGCGCAAGTGGGCGGGATATTTCGCCGCAGGCTCGTACGAGCATACGCTCGACCGCGAGTATTGGGCGATCCGCAATGCGGCAGCGTTGATCGATGTCTCGCCGCTGATCAAGTATGTGATTAAAGGAAAAGACGCGGCGGCGCTTCTGCATCGCGTCACCACCCGCAACATCCACAAGATGAGCGTGGGACAAGTCTTCTACACCGGCTGGTGCGACGAAGAAGGCAAGATGATCGACGATGGCACCGTCACACGCTTCGACGAAACGACCTTTCGCCTGACTGCCGCGGAACCGAATCTGCGCTGGCTGATGATGAATGCGGTCGGCATGGAAGTGGAAATTACCGAAGTCACAGACGATGTGGCGGCGCTTAGTTTTCAAGGCCCCAACACGCGCAAAGTCTTAAACATCGTTGCCGAAAAAACCGTGGACGAGTTGAAGTATTTCCGCATGATGAAAAATAAGATCAACGGAGTCGAAGTCACCATTTCACGCACTGGCTATACCGGTGACCTCGGCTACGAAATTTGGATGGACGCAAAAGACGCGCTCCCAATCTGGGATAAATTGATGGAAGTCGGCGGCGATTACGGCATTGCCCCCGTTGGCATTTTGGCAATGGACATGGCACGTGTGGAAGCAGGTCTCTTCATGCTCGATGTGGATTACACCTCCGCATCTCACGCGTGGATCGAACCGCAGAAATCCTCTCCCTACGAATTAGGTCTCGACTGGACAGTAGCGCTCGATAAGCCTGGCTACTTCGTCGGTCGCAGAGCGCTGGAAAAAGAAAAGCGCGAAGGCTCTACATGGAAGATGGTCGGCTTGGAAGTGGATTGGGTTGGAATGGAAAAGTTATTCGCAGGCGTTGGCTTGCCGCCACAAATCCCTGGCATGGCTGTGCGTGGAAGTCTGCCTGTGATGGTTGGCAATGTGCAGGTTGGATACGCATCCACATCCACATGGTCGCCCGTGTTAAAAAAATACATCGCCCTCGCGCATTTACAGAAACCCTACTTTGAAGTCGGCACCGATGTACGAATGGAAATCACAGTCGAACATCACCGTCAGCACGCGCCTGCCAAAGTGGTCAAGCTGCCGTTCTATGAGCCTGAGTGGAAGAAGAAATGAACCATGATGAACGGTGATAAACAAAGATGAAAAATTCGGACACGGATTTCACTGATTACACGGAAAAGAACGGATTTTAAACAAAAAAGAATCCGTGTTAAACCGTGAAATCCGTCCAATCCGTGCACAAAAAATCTCTGTTCATCTCCGTTTACACCTGCACTGGCGTACGGTGCAAGTGTCTCTGGTGAATTAAAAGGAATTATTTATGACATCAAATCAATACGACGCAATCATCATCGGCGGCGGTCACAACGGACTTGTGGCTGGCGCATACCTCGCTCGCGCTGGCAAGAAAGTGGTCGTGCTTGAGCGCAGACATATCGCAGGCGGCGCGGCTGTGACCGAGGAAATCTTCCCGGCTACAAGTTCACCGAATTTTCGTACGTGGTGAGTTTGTTACGCCCCGAGATCATCCGCGACTTGGAACTTCCCAAGCACGGACTCAAGATCCTTCCACTTCCGTCCACCGTCACACCGATGGAAAACGGAGATTATCTCGGCGCATGGGATGACCACGACCTGACCCGCCGCGAGATCTATCGTCACTCGCCCAAAGACGCGGAAGCCTATGATGAATATGCCCGCGTTATGGCTCGTGCGGCAAAAGCCATCAAGCCCATCATCAATCTCATTCCGCCTGACCCATCCTCGCTCAGCGTGAAGGACTTGATGGGCTTGCTCAAAGTTGGACAATTCGCTGCGAATCTTTCTGAAAAAGAATTGTACGCAATCGCCAAACTCGCCACCCAATCCTCAGCGGATTTGCTTGAAGAGTGGTTCGAGTTTGACCCATTGAAAGGCACCAAAGCCGCCAGCGGAATCATCGGCACCTACCTTGGTCCGCGCTCACCTGGCACCGCGTACGTTTTGCTTCATCACTACATGGGCGAAATTGACGGCGCATTCCGCGCGTGGGGTTTTGCCAAGAACGGCTCTGGCGGAGTCAGCGGCTCCATCCTTAGCGCAGCGAAAGCGCTCGGAGTGGAAGTCAGACTCAACGCAAGCGTGAAGCAGGTCATCGTTAAGAATGGACGCGCTGTTGGCGTCGCTCTCGAGAACGGCGATGAACTCACATCCAAAGTCGTCATGTCCGCCGCAGACCCGAAACGCACCTTCCTGCAATTCGTCGAACAGAAACATTTCCCCGATGAATTCGTCACCGCGCTGCAGAACTTCCGCACACGCGGCTCGTCAGGCAAAGTCAACATTGCGTTGAGCGAATTGCCCAACTTCACCGCGCTGCCCTTCAAAGGCAAAGGTCACGACTCGGCGCTGCATCGCGGCGCGGTGTCCATCAGCCCGAGCATTGATTACATCGAGCGCGCCTACGATGACGCGAAGTACGGGCAGATTTCGAAGCGCCCGTATCTCGATATGATTTTCCCATCCATGATTGACCCAGACATGGCGCCTCCCGGACAACACGTGATGTCTTGCTTCGTGCAATACGCGCCGTACGACCTCGAAGGCGGCTGGAACGACGAGAAGCGCAATGAACTCGGCGAAGCGGTCATCTCGACCATCGAACAATACGCGCCGAACATTTGCAAAGCCATCGTCGGTATGCAGGTCATCTCACCGAAAGACATCGAAGCCATCGCAGGCATCACGGGCGGCAACATCTTCCACGGCGAACTGCTGCTGCAAATCTTCTTCCTGCGTCTCACCCCGCAATGGGCAGACTTCCGCACCCCACTCAAAGGCTACTACTTCGGCGCAAGCGGCGCCCACCCCGGCGGCGGCGTCATGGGCGCGGCAGGCATGTTGGCGGCAAAAGAAATTTTGAAGGACGGAAATTTCTAACCACGGAGACACCGAAGCACGGAGAATTAAAAACTCTGTGTCTCCGTGCCTCAGTGGTTAAAGGTTTAACTGCGACAAAAATATACGACAACATTATCATCGGTGCAGGGCACAACGGTTTGGTCGCTGCCGCATATCTTCCAAGCAAGGCAAAAAAGTTTTGGTGCTTGAACGCCGCGCCATCGTCGGCGGTTCGGTTGTTACAGAATCTTTCGGCGATGATTTCAAAGCGGATTCAATTTATGCAGGCGGGACTCTGCGCCCCGACATTATCAAAGACCTGAAACTCGCCTCTCACGGGCTGACAGTTGATACCGTCCGAAAACCATTCATCTCCCTCCAGGCAGACGGCAACCACCTCTCCCTCGACGCCGAGTCCATCAAACGTATCTCAGAAAAAGACGCGGCGCGCTTCCCCGAATTTGTCCGCTTCATGGATAAAGCCGCAAGCATTCTCGACACCGCTTACGCCACCATCATGCCGCGCCTGCCGCTAAACTTCAACATCCGCGAAGGCTATGGCTTACTGGAGTTGGGACTCGAACTGAAACTCGCAGGTCGCAAGGACATGCTCAACTTCATCCGCGCCCTGCCGATGACCGCGCAGGAATTGCTCGATGAATATTTTGAATCTGACATAGTCAAAGCAGCGATTGCATCCGTCGGCATCCACGGCTTCACCCTGGGACCGATGGGCGCAGGCACAGGCTACACCCTCATCCACAACTGGATGAATCGCGGCGGGCTGGCGAACGTCAACGTTGGCAAAGCTGGTGAAATCACACAAGCGCTTGCGAATGCGGTGAAATCCTTCGGCGGGGAAATTAAAACCGAGGCAGAAGTAAAAAGTATCAAAGTGGAAAGCCAAATCGCGAAGGGCGTTATCCTCGCAAACGGCGAAGAGATTCTTGCGAATCAAATTCTCTCCTCCGCAGACCCGAAGCACACTTTGCTCAAACTCGTTGGCGCACAGGATTTGCCACCCGAATTCGTCTGGCACACCCAGTCCATAAAAATGCGCGGCTCGGTGGCGAAGATCCACTTGCAGACGAATGGCAATCATGGCATCCCCGAAGGGACTCTGGTTGTTGCTCCTTCAATCAAGTATTTAGAAAAAGCCTACGACGCCGCGAAGTATGGCGAAATTTCCGAAAAGCCATATTTGGAAGTGACGACTGCGGGCAACGTGGTCAGCATCCATTTCCAATCCGCTCCATATGCTTTGAGAAATAGTGAGTGGAAAGTGGAAAGTGGAAAGGTTGCAGAACTTGCAATCAAGACATTGGAAGCATACTTCCCTGCACTTCACGCTTCACGCATCACGCATCACATCATCACGCCTCTTGACTTCGAACAAACTTACGGTCTCACCGAAGGCGACCTCAACCACGGTCAACTCATGCTCGACCAATTCCTATTCATGCGTCCCTTACCAGGTTGGTCCAATCACAAAACGCCAATCGATAATCTCTATCTCTGCGGAAGCGGAGTCCACGGCGGGGGCGGGTCAGCGGCGCAGCGGGGCGAAATGCTGTGAAGGCTTTGAAATAAATTTACAAGGCGCATGGATATATTCCACCTTTTGTGTATAATCCTGCTGCTCGCCTCGATAGTTCAATGGACAGAACAAGGCACTCCTAAGGCTTAGATGTAGGTCCGATTCCTACTCGGGGCACTAATCTATAAAAATATTAATCAATTTCTAATGAAAAACACTTGCGCGAAATGAATCGTTGGTGTAATATTAATCTCGTTGACAGCAAGGGTGCCCCCCTCACCCTTGCTGTCAACATTTTAATGACAATTACTTAATCATATAAAAAACTCCTGTTCAACGAACAGGAGTTTTTATATGATTTCTATTCTTTTCTTTGGTCATCTGCCGCGCAATTTGCAATAACTCGTGCGCAGAACGTATTGTCCCTTCACCAACCTCGCCGAGCATCTGAGAAAGTTCAAGCAAACGTGCGTCGCCATCCAAAGATTCAACGCGGGTTAGCGTGCGTCCATTATCGATCAGTTTTGCACCTGATAATGCTGGTCGCCAAAGACCGCCAATTGGGAAGATGCGTCACACAAAAGACCTGATGTGTGCGCGAAAGATTCCAAAGTTTATGCCCCACTACCATACCCACGCGTCCACCGATGCCTTGATCGATCTCATCAAAGATCAGGGACGGGACTTCGTCAGCGCTGGCTAGTACGTTCTTTAAGCCAAGCATCAAACGGGAAGTTTCACCGCCAGATGCGATCTTTGCCAGCGGTTTAAGTCCTTCACCGGGGTTGGGCGCAATCAAAAACTCAACGCGATCAAAACCATTTTGATCAAAGGCGATGCGCCTGCCATCGGCCAGAGGCGCACCGTTGACATCTGGCTTAGTTTGAAAGTCCACACCAAATTGGGCAGAAGCCATCTTCAGATCACCAAGTTCAGTTTCAATGCCTTTGCCCATGCTAATGGCAGCAGACTTGCGCTTCTCAGAAAGCACGCCGCCTTGTTTGGCAACTTTTTCCAGTAATTTCGCTTCCTGCATTTCCAATTCATTAATCCGATCCACCGCGCCCGTAATGGTTTCAAGCTGCTTGCGAGTATCTTCACCATAGGCGATCACTGCGGGAATACTGCCGCCATATTTGCGCGTCAGCGAATGGATCACATCCAGGCGTTCTTCCACATCTTCAAGCCGCTTGGGATTGAACTCGATCTCGTCAAGATAATCACGCAGACCATGGATCACATCGGAGATCGTATCCAACAATAACTCGGCTTGATTCGCCAACTCAGCCTGACCCGCATCAATTTTTGCGAGGGTCGCCAGCGCCTGTGCGGCCTGTCCGACTCAGGTCGGTCGCGGCGGGGTTTCAGGCAGACCTTCATCCAACACAGCCAGCGCTTCCTGTGCATTTTGTGCAAGCTTCGGCATTGCTAAGCGGTCACGCTCTTTGCGCAATTCTTCATCTTCGCCCCTTTCAATCTCGCCGATTCGATCTCTTCGGCTTGGTAGGTCAGCATTTCAATACGGCGGTCTGCATCAGATTGCGACTTGCGCAAATCATTCAACTCACGGCGCAGATTTAGCAGCGAGTGATAGGTCTGGCGGTAGTCGCTGGAGGCCGGGCCACTTCCGCGTAGCGATCGAGCAGGCCGAGGTGTGCGCGTGGATCGAGCAGAGAGAGATGTTCCGCCTGCCCGTGGATGTCGATCAGCAGTGCGCCCAGTTCCTTCAACAATCCAACATTCACCGTGCGGCCATTAATGCGCGCCACACTGCGTCCCTCTTTGCGGACTTCGCGCATGAGCGTTACATAATTGGGATCATCCATCAGCTCTTCGCGGTTGAGGATGAAATGCACCGCATCTTTTTCCGGACCTGTGAGCTGGAACACCGCTTCGACAAATGCGGCGTCTGAATCAGAGCGCACGAAGGTGGTATCCGCTTTGCCGCCGAGAAGCATGACGACCGCGTCAAGGATGATGGATTTGCCCGCGCCAGTTTCACCCGTAAGGATGATGAGACCAAGTCAAAGCGCAGGTCAAGTTTGTCTATGATTGCAAAGTTTTGGATGTGGAGTTCAGTAAGCATAGGCTATTTAAATAATTGAATCCCAGAAAGTCGAGTGTAGACAAGCGGTACGGCGATGAACAGATAAATTCCTTGAAAGACGATCCCAAAAATATTCATGCTTAATAATTGAACGATCAGCACAGGCAGAGCGCCAAGCACCATGCCCACCGCGACCGTAATAAACAACGAGCGTGAACGATGACGTCGGGTGACAACGCGCACTGCTTCGGCAATTGTGGTACCCGCGATGGGCGCGGCCGAAAGAATGAGAAGCCAGCCAATGAATCCGATGCCGCCGATCAATGTAACCAGAAAAGCCGCAATCGCAGAAAGGAAACCGGCGGTAAGAAACCCGAAGATGTAATCGTACCATTCAGAAGTATCAAAAGATTTTGATGCGAGCGGACACAGTCCCTGCACATATAGCCGGTGGGTGTGCGCTGTGCGCAGGAAGCGCAAATTGGTTTTTCGCAGCGTTTGCAGCGCAGACTGGTTTCACGATCTGGGTGGACATAACAATAAGTTAAAGTGGAGATGGTATCTGTCATCGTGGAAATCCTAAAGAATTTTCGTTCATGTGTGCAGTAAGGTTACGATAAAAATAACCGGGTCTTCAAAGCGGACAAATTGCGCAGTAACATCTGCAGCGGTAACTTTTACCTGATCGTCTTCCATCAACGGCGTTGGCGGCTGGCCGTCCACGCTGAGGACTGAGTTTTCAC
>NZ_JADJUO010000032.1:0-8839 GCF_016717045.1 Candidatus Villigracilis proximus
GCCGCTGCTGCGATCACGATCAGCCAGCGTACAATGGAATGGATCATTAATAGGATTTGCATTTTATTCTCCAGTTGGAAATTATAGAATGTATGGAATTAACGCTTTTCTTTGCGGCGGGAACCCGGTAAATTTTTCCCGATACCATTTCAGGGTGCGGATGCTGCGGGCGGTTAGGTAGCCGACGATAAAGATGAGGATGAGCAGACTCGCCAGATGACGGGAAATCATGAATATCCCGAGCCATGTGATGATCTCAAATAGATAATGCGGACAAATTACGAGGTCAAATAATCCGCCTGATGGAATTATATAATCAAGCGTGTTTTTTCGTAAGTCTGCAAGTGTTTTGTGATGAAGAAAATTACCGAGAATGCCTGTGATAAATAAAACCACGCCGATGTAAAACCAGATGTCGACTGACAAGATAGGGATCGGCCCGGAATATTTATGCAGAAAGAGGATTCGAGCACCGCTTTGCAAAATGGATGAATACCGCTGCGAAGACAATTCTGAATGATGGATGGATTAAGAGATAGGGCAGTGCGGAAATTGTGACCGCGACCAAAGGCAGGAAATAGAGGATGAACATCCCCAGGCGCGGATGTAGTCCCTGCGCCGGGCGAAATTTGCTGTAGGCCATCATGGCCTGCCCAAAATATTCAAGTGGACCCACGGCCAGTGCCATTAAGGCCAGGTATCCATATAAAATAATATTGCCTGTTGTCCATGCGGGGAGGATGATAAAGGGTTCCATCGGGCGATTATACAGTATCGCTATTCATCCTTTATAATTTGCGAAATGAGCATTCACGACCGCTCAAAATATCTGGAGGAAACATGGCTTACACAACAGTATTGACGGAAATTCGCGGGCGGGTGGGCATTGTGACCCTTAATCGTCCGCAGGCGATGAACGCTTTTAATACCCTGATGCTGACGGAATTATTCGATGCGCTTGATAATTTTGATAAGGACGAAAATGTGGGCGCGATGGTCGTAACCGGCAACGAGAAAGCCTTCGCTGCCGGCGCCGACATTAAAGAGATGGCTGAGTCATCTCCGTTTCAGATGATCACGCAGGGACGAGTGGAACTGTGGGACCGTATCCGCGGTATTAAAAAACCGGTCATCGCTGCGGTTTCCGGTTGGGCTTTGGGCGGCGGATGTGAATTCGCCATTTCATGTGACATGATCGTTGCTTCTGAATCTGCAAAATTTGGTCAACCTGAAATTACGATCGGCATTACTCCGGGCGGCGGCGGCACACAGCGCCTTGCGCGTTTGTTGGGGAAGCATCTTGCAATGGAGATGATCCTTAATAACCGGACATTGACTGCCACAGAGGCATTGCAATTTGGGCTGGCGAATCGTGTTGTGCCGGTGGAAGGTTATCTTGATGCGGCAGTTGCGCTGGCAGAAGAGATCGCCTCGCGCGCACCGCTTGCGATCCGTATGGCAAAAGATTCGATCAATGCTGCGTTTGAATCCACGTTGACGGAAGGGTTGAAAACTGAGAAGCGGAATTTTTATCCGCTGTTTTCAACGGAAGATCAAAAGGAAGGCATGAAAGCCTTTATTGAAAAGCGAAAGCCCGATTGGAAGGGCCGGTAATTTGGTTCCTTCGGCTGAAGATTCCATTCGCGGCCAGATCCGCACGGAGATATCTTCCATCACTCCGTTTGATGAATTGGAATCTTTGCACATTGCCGATGCGCTGACCTGGGTTGATTCAGGCGTTGAATTGTTTCGGGTCAGCAAGCCGGCAGTGCCGCCCAAACATCTTGTGTCTTACTTTGCCGTGGTAGACCATGACCATATTCTTCTGGTTGACCATATCAACGCTGGTCTATGGCTTCCAACTGGCGGACATGTGGAGCCTGGTGAGCATCCACGCAGGACAGTGGCCCGTGAAATTCAAGAGGAACTGGGAATCTCTGCCGCACATGCAATTGAAGCGCCGTTGATGCTCACCTGCACACTGACAACAGGCAATCGGGCGGGGCACATGGATGTCTCATTCTGGTATGTCATTCAGGGTGACCGCAGTCAGCAATTGAATTATGACCGGGGTGAATTTCATTCCATTGCATGGTTCCCTTTTGACGCGATCCCGTTTGAGAAAAGTGATCCGCATATGAATCGGTTCGTGCAAAAATTAAAACGAAAATTTGCCGGTTGAATTCGCGATTTGGAGTCCATCAGCTTGCTGATGGATTTTACTGAAAATACTTTCTGAAATATTGAGATGATTAACATGACCATTTCTTCTTCTGATATTAAAACCGGTCTTGCCGCTCTGGGCCTGACCAAAAGCCTTGTGATCGCACATGCTTCGCTGAAAGCCTTCGGTCACATCGAAGGCGGCGCGGATGGGATGCTCGATGCGTTATTGAATTCTGTGCGCGGTGTGATCATGCCGACCTTCACCTATAAGACCATGCTTAACCCTGAAATTGGTCCGCCGAAAAACGGCATCACCTATGGCAGTGAATTAGATTTGAATAAAATGGCCGAGGTCTTTCACCCTGATATGCCCGCCGATAAGATGATGGGCACATTACCCGAAACGCTGCGCAAACATCCCAAAGCCAAACGTTCGATGCATCCGATCCAATCGTTTGCCGGGATTCGCGCCGATGCGGTTCTTAACACGCAGACGATTTACAATCCGCTGGCGCCGATCGGGACACTGGCAGATTTGGATGGCTGGGTCTTGCTGCTGGGTGTGGATCATCGCGTTAACACAAGTATTCATTATGCTGAAAAAATGAGCGGACAAATTCAATTTTTGCGTTGGGCGCTGGTACAGGATCGTGTGGTGGAGTGTCCCGGTTTTTCCAGGTGATTCAGAAGGGTTTGAGTCCATTGCGCCTGCAGTGGAAAAATATACGCGCCGTGTGGAAATCGGCAACGCGGTTGTGCAGGCGGTTCATCTTAAGAGTTTGATCAAAGCGGTCGTGGATCAATTAAAAGAAAATCCGTTCGCGTTGCTTTGTCAGAGACAGGATTGCGAACGGTGTACTGCGGTGCGTTGGTCGTAAAAGGATTTTTAGATCGAATATGACTCACCTAAGGTGGGGAGTTCGTTTTCAGAACATAGGACGCAGATGATTCACGCGACAAAGCGAAATCAGCTTTTTGGCAGGTCCCAAATTAAATTCGGGATATGTCATGTTTTTATTCAAAAATATTGATCTACTCTGAAAGTTTGATCGTTTCGCTGCCGTATGTGCCGGTGACGAGTTTTGAACCTTCACCATCGTGGATGTAGGTCAGCGTGCCGTCTTTCAGCCCGGTGACTGCAACTTCCAAAGTGAATGTGCCTTCGTCGTAGTTGGTTGCCCCGCTTCCAGTTAAGATAAATCCGTCGAAGAAGGAGCAGGCGTTGAGGGCGAGAGAATCGCCGGTCTCTGTCGCTTCAAAGGATAATCTGCCGCCAAATGGGCATCCAATGGCGGTGGGCGTTGTTACATCCCAATAATAATATTCGGGAAGATAATAAATCTCATCTTCGACAGCAGATAATGCGTTAAAGCAGGTTTGAAAACCCGCTCACATTGAGCGGCATGGGCGGTATGAATTCACTGGATACTTCGCCTGCGCAGGTGGTTTCGCGTTCGGCGGGCGGCTGATCGTTTACCAAAAATCGGTCACGAGATCGTCCACGCATGAAACGCCGCGCCCAAAAATAATATGCGGACCGCCATCCTGTGTAACCAGATAGCCATCGGATAAACGGTTGAAAACATTCTGTCCATTTGAAACAGGCGTGGCCGGATCAGCGATTGCGCCGAGTACGAGGGTTGGAAAATTTTCAGCACGCAGCGCCTGCGGACGGAGCTTGTTTTCGCTGGCATACGGCCAGAATGCGCAGGGCATGTCTCCATAAAAAACGGACGAGAGATGGAGATTTCCCGCATCCACCTCATCACCGGCGCGCAGGTAGGCTTCGGCACGCTCTTCAGGAGTGCCGCTGAAATAACTGTAATCCTGACATTCAATACTATAGAAGACCGCATCAGAATAGGTTGGGTCGGGAATGGCTTGCAGGGTTTCGGGATCAAGCGCAAGCGAACTGTATAAGAGCCGCGCCAAAGGGACAAGGTTTTTGTTTTGAGAATAAGATGCAAGCGCGCGCAGGAAAAGCATCCGCTGTGTTTCTGCATACAGGGAACCCGCGGCAACGGTTTCGAGGTCTGAGAAGGTGAACGTGCGCCGGGTTAGCTCGCCTGATGGCAGGGGAAAATCAAAAAGGGTTGGCGCTTGTTTAAGCTGTTCGGCCAGTGTATCGTAAGCCGTGATCGCGTCACCGCCGCCCATTGACTCGGCGCAGAATTCATCCTCATTGCATCATGTCAGTGTTAATTTCAAAACATCATTAAAGGCAGTCGCCTGCTGTTTGTAATATTCAACGCCTGAAAGAGTCAGGTCCACAGTGCCATCGAGGACCAGCGCGGCCAAATGATCGGGGTGTGCCGCGGCATACATCTGTGAATATTGCGTGCCATAACTTTCGCCGTATAACCAAATTTTTTCATCCCCCATGACTTGCCTGAAAAACTCGAGGTCTTCCACCGCCTGCTCGGTTCCCAAATAAGGCAAAATTTCAGGGTTGCCCATTTCGGTCACACAGTCATTTGAAAATATGCGCGCCGTTTCCAATAGCGCATTTTCTCCCTCAACAGTACTTGTATCCCAACTCGCAAGATAGAACATGGTCGCGGCTTGCACGCATTGCAGGCCGCCTGATTGTCCCACGCCGCGCTGATCGAAAAAAACAATATCAAAATGTTCCGGGATCGCCGGATCAAAAGCCGCAGTATAACCATCTGCGCTCGTTAATCCCGCCGTACCGGGGCCGCCTGTGACGGTGACGAACATCCCTTTTCGTTCACCAGTCGCAGGCAAAATCGCAAAGACCACATCCAGCGTGCGCGAATCATTGGGATCAAAATGGTTTAACGGGACTGTTAATGTGACGCACGTAAAATCACTATCTGGACAAGGAACCCCGCCGAGTCCTTCCAGGCCGGTCACTGATTCTGTTGCTGGAGATTCCGTTACGCTGACAGTTGACTCTGCCGCCGCAGTAGGGATTGGCGTTGGCGATGTGCATGCCTGTATAAAAAATAAAAAGACGGCCATCCCTGTAAATAATTTTTTCATGGGTAGATACCTCTTTCTTTTCATTAGTTCAAAATTTACTTCAAACATCATATCATGAGCGATATGGAGAAATATCACCAGTATAACCCTCTGTTTTTTCAACAGGGGGGATTATACTGAGCATGTTGACTGCGTTTAGGTTTGTTTGAAATCAATGGAGGATAATGATGATAAAAAAGAATTTTACATTTCCCGCTTCACGTGTTGGTTTGCTTGCCATACTCACATTTATATTATTGACCATGCTGCCTGTAACCAGTGCGTTTGCTGGCAGGTTGTTAAGTTTGTTTCGAGTTAAACAACTGGTGGTTTTGCCGATTGAATCTGCTGGGTATGAAAACAATACGGCATTTGGTAGTCAATTAAGCAATCTATTCTCAAGTTCGACGATTGTGATAAAAGCACCCGCAGATATGGTAGTTGTGAATAATGTGGTGGAGGCAAAAGAGGCGGCTGGCTTCGATGTACGTTTGCCTTTGGTTTTCCCCTCAACGTACATTTCCGTATACGATTCAGGTTCCTATCTTATGAAGGTGGATCGGAGAAAGGTACAGGGTTTTCTTGATGAATTCAATCACAGCGATCTTGTGCTGCCGGAGAATGTTGATGGCGCAGAAATCTCGTTTCGAATTTCAACCGCTGTCCGCGCAGCCTATGGAACCTGCCCTGACCCCATGGTCAATATACCTAATTCGGCTGCTTATACAAATTGCATTATTTTCTCTCAAACGCCCAGCCCAGTGGTTGAAGTCCCCGACGATTTGGATATGGAAAAGTTGGCACAGATCGGACTGGAATTTTTTGGGTTGAGTCCTGAAGAAGCCGAGGCGTTCAATAGTAGTGTGGATTGGACCACAACACTTGTCATCCCCATTCCCTTGAATTCAGCAAACTATACTGATGTAGTTGTGGATGATGTAATAGGCAAGCTGATCCGCCGTGAAGACAGCGATCCACAGAAATATGTGCTGTTATGGGTGAAAGGTGATGTTATCTATTTCATTGCCGGAACCGGCACGGATATTTCCCGGGCTGTTGAAATTGCAGAGTCTCTGCCGTAGAAAAAAGATTGGTAAAGTATTTATGTCTGTTATTGTGATCAAAACTGAAAACCTGAGGAAAGAGTTTGGGAGTCAGGTCGCCGTAAAAGGACTCACTCTCCAAGTTGACCAGGGCGAAGTGTTTGGATTTTTGGGGCCGAATGGCGCAGGTAAGACTACATCCATCAAAATGCTGCTTGGGCTTATTACGCCCACCTCAGGGACTGGCACTTTGTTTGGCGCACCGTTGGGCAGCCGCGCAGCTCTGGAACGCATTGGCTTTCTTCCTGAACATTTTCGATTTCAAGAGTGGCTAACAGCCAATGAGTTTCTTAAACTACATGGCGAATTACTGCGCATGAATTTATTTGATTTAAATATGCGCCGGGAGCAATTGCTGGAGCGTGTTGGTTTGATTGAATTCCGTGATAAACAATTGCGGACATTTTCCAAAGGCATGCTACAGCGCATAGGGCTGGCACAGGCCCTGCTGAATCGTCCTTCGCTTGTGCTTCTGGATGAACCTACATCAGGGCTTGATCCTGTTGGGCGCAGACTGGTACGTGACATCATTTACGAGTTACGAGAGGAAGGTACAAGTGTTTTCCTTAATTCCCATCTCTTGAGCGAAATTGAAGTTACCTGTAACCGGGTGGCATTCATTCGGCAAGGGGAAGTAGTGCGTGTCATGGAAATGTCAACATTGGGCAGAAACTCCTCAATGGTTACCATCCGCGCCACGGGATTGATTTCCGACGTTGTTAGTGGGCTTGCACAATGGGGCAGTGACATCCGTGTAGATGGCGATCTCCTTACTATGTCCATTCAGAATGAGGCCGTTTTACCCGAGATTAATAATTATCTAGTTGCGAGGGATGTTCGGATTTTTGGGCTAATCCCCAACAGGTTATCACTTGAAGAGGTCTTTATAGAAACATTAGGAAAGGTTGGCGTGCAATGAATATGATTTGGATTATCGCCCGTATGACATTTCTTGAGGCTGTCAGACGGCGCATTGCCATGGCCGGACTTGTGCTTGGACTTATTTTCCTAATTGCTTTCACTTTAGGCTTTCGGGCAATCTATATTCATTCCTATGCCAGCCTGAAGATGACAAATGATGTCTATAGGAATTTGATTTCTAATGAAAGCATCAATGTACTTTTGTTGACTGGCTTGTATGCCGTTACCTTTCTTTCTGCTGCCATGGGTGCGTTACTGGGGGCTGATACACTCTCTGGCGACATCATCTCGGGCACCATTCAAACAATTGTTTCCAAACCCATTAATCGTTCGGAAGTTGTGCTTGGCAAGTGGCTCGGGTATTCTATTTTACTGGCTTTGTATTCCTTGTTAATGTCTGGCGGAGTCGTGTTTAGTGTGTGGATACAATCGGGATATCTGGCTCAAAATCTGTTGCCAGGCCTGTCTTTGATTTATCTGGAATCGCTTTTGATCCTGACCATTGCCATTACCTGTTCCAGTTTCCTCCCCGGGCTTGCTGCAGGCAGTGTGGTGTTTGGCCTATATGGGTTGGCTTTCATCGGTGGATGGGTGGAGCAGATCGGGGCGGTTATGCAAAATGAAGCGGCGGTACAGTTTGGCATTATGATTAGTTTGTTTATCCCAAGTGAAGCGCTCTGGCGCAGGGCTGCTTTTGAAATGCAAACTCCAATTTCCGCCGTTTTGCATATATCTCCTTTTGGGACGCTCTCCATCCCCAGCCCGCTGATGGTGGAATACGCGCTGCTCTATTTAGTTTTGTCTCTCCTTAAAGCGCTTAATATTTTCAAAAAACGTGATCTGTAAAAGTTGGAAAAAATAAAATAAACAGAGACCACAGAGAAAGCTCTGTGGTCTCTGTTTATTTTATAGTGATATATCCTGAGGAGGTTTATGCCAGATTTATATGTTGTGGCTATATACCTCTTTCTTTTAACCAATTCAAAATTCGTTCGGCCACGGCTTTCCAGTCTTTTTCCAGCATCATATCATGTGCCATGTTCGGGAAGATCTCTGCCTGTGTGCCATAGGCTTTCGCCGTGGCATGGACTTGATCTGGCGTGATAGCCATGTCTTTTTCCGCGCCCAAGATCAACAGCGGACTTTTTACCTTTTTCGGATGCGCGAGATTTAATCCCAACAGATCCATGAACATGCGGAAGGATTCATCATCCAGTTTTTTGTAATATTTCAACAGTTGTTTCTTGGGCATATCTTCTGAGAACAACGATAAACGCGCATCTTCGGGCGTTTCCACCACGGGACGCAAACGTAATTGTGCTGTGACCTTCACCAATGTCTTCGGGCGCTGCATCGACATGCGGAAAAATGTCGGCCACAATCCATAATGCGGATTAGACGCCAACAGCACAGCGGCAGGCGCTGTGTGCTTTTCCAAATATTTCTGAGTGAGAAAGCCGCCCATGGAATGACCAATAATTACCGGCGGCGTATCGAAAGTCTGCGCCACCTGCTCCACATCACTGACATAATTTGCGATCGTATTCCCGCGAATCTTGCCTTCACTCGCCGCATGTCCGCGCAGACTTAAGGCCGTGGCCTGAAATCCCTGCTCGGCGAAGAATGGCAGAAAGAACTCATCCCAGCACCACGCCCCATGCCACATC
>NZ_JADJUO010000033.1:0-21367 GCF_016717045.1 Candidatus Villigracilis proximus
TTACACACGTTGGGCAAGAGATTTTATAAAATGGTTGATCGGAAAATTCTTTGCCCCTGGTCCCACACGCCAACAAAACGAAAATGGATTTAGTTTATTGATCGCCGAGGTGACCGACGGCAAAAATATTGTACGTGCAAAATTACGGACACCTGAAGCCTATCATTTAACGGCACTGACTTCTATGGAGATCATCAAACATATTTTAGATGACGATTTCAAAGCGGGCTTTCAACCCGAGCAAAGTGTACGATGCAGATTTTATTTTTGCAATTTGCAGGTGTGAAGCGGGAAGATGCGGTTTAATTCATCAGAATAAGAGGTTACATATTATGAACAATCAAACTCTTTTTGAGAAAGCAAAAAAATACGGCAATCCGATTGTTGAGGGAAATCAAGTCACATTTATATGGAAGGGCAAAACCGCGCCCTACTTAATTGATGACATCCACATGTGGGAGGATCATCCGCAAAAGATGAAGCGCATCGAAAAAGATTTCATGGGGCTTAAAAACACTGTCTATAACGGAATCGGACACTACAATCATTTCTTTTATATGCCGGGACATTCCGCCACAGAACTTGCCAACCGCAGGAAAAATATTCCGCGCGGAAAGGTGACGCATCACCTGGTAGAAACCTGGATGCTGGCAGATGACGGTGAGCGGGATATGTATCTTTACCACCCACCCGTCAGCGGGCCTGTGCCTTTGCTGGTCGTTTATGATGGTCCCGATTATCTTGAACGCGCAAAGTTAAATGTAATTGTGATAACCTGATCCATGAAAAGCGGATCCAGCCGATTGCGATGGCATTTCTGCAAAACGGCGATGCACAACGCGGCGTGGAATATGCGTGCTCCGATGCGACGATCATGTGGCTTGATAATGCCATTCTTCCGCTGGCACGCAAGAAATTAAATCTAGTAGACATCAAAAAACAACGCGGCGCATACGGCATACTGGGCGCATCATTCGGCGGATTAATGTCGATGTATACGGGGTTACGAATGCCTGAAGTTTTCGGGAAAGTTATCAGTCAATCGGGTGTGTTTGAATCTGAGGGGCGTGATTTCGTAGCCGTGGATCTGATCCGCGCGAAACAAGCTCGTGAAATAAAAATCTGGATGGATATCGGTCACTTTGACTGGCTGTTGGAAGATAACCGGAGGTTGCAGCCCATTCTGAAGCAAAGCGGATACAATGTCACCTACCGCGAATTCAGCGGTGGACATAATTACACCTGCTGGCGTGATGAAGTGGGGATTGCGCTGGAAGAGATGTTTGGGAAGTAGGTCGAAAGACTTCGGAAGTCTTGGCAAGAAAAACCCTCCAGAAGCTAGAGAGTTAGATGGAAGTATAATGACCTAATATGTCCATCCTTTCTGATAAACACATTTTGCTTGGCGTGACGGGTTCAATTGCGGGATATAAAGCCGCAGACCTTGCATCCAAACTTGCACAGGCGGGCGCAAAGGTAGATGCGATTCTGACGGGTGCGGCAGAAAATTTTGTCACACCGCTCACCTTTCAATCTGTAACCAGCCGCCGTGCTTATACTGACAAAGATCTTTGGGGCAACGAAGCGCATGTGCTGCATGTCAGCTTTGGTAAAACGGCGGATCTACTAGTTATCGCGCCCTGCACCGCAGATACGATCGCAAAACTCGCACATGGCCTCGCCGATAATTTATTAACTGTTAGCGCATTGGCGGCGCAATGTCCGCTGGTGATTGCACCCGCGATGGACGGCGGCATGTTCGATCACCCGGCCACACAGGAAAATCTCGCGAAATTAAAAGAACGTGGCGCAATCATTATCGGCCCAGCAGAAGGTCATCTTGCATCTGGATTAACCGGCACAGGCCGCATGATAGAGCCTGCGGAAATTCTCGGTCACATTCGATCGCATTTGGCAAAAGGAAAACTCGCGGAGGAAAGTCGTTGTCACTGCCGGCGGGACTCAGGAAGCGCTCGACCCGGTGCGGGTCATCACCAATCATTCATCTGGTAAACAGGATATGCACTCGCTCAGGCGGCGCTCGATTCAGGCGCGGACGTTTGCCTGATCTCTGCGCCGACAGCATTATCTGCGCCGGTGGGCGCGCGCGTGGTCAGAGTCAACAGTGCGATGGAAATGTTGAATGCCGTATTGGCAGAATCTGCTGATGCGTTAATCATGGCTGCGGCCGCAGCGGATTTCACACCGAAGACCGTCGCCAAAGATAAAATGAAAAAACGTGATGGGATTCCGCAAATAGAGCTGACAGCGGCGCCGGATATTCTTCGAACAGTAGCCAACTCACAGTTAAGCGCGAAGCGGTTTCAAATCGTGGTGGGGTTCGCAGCGGAGAGTCAGAATCTGCTTGAGAATGCGTCTGAGAAATTACAATCCAAAAAATTGGACATGATCGTTGCAAATGATATTTCATCGGACGATGCAGGTTTCGCGGTGGACACGAATCGCGTTACCTTTTTATTTGCAAATGGAACAAAGGAAATTTTGCCGCTGATGAACAAGACTGAAGTGGCTGAAAAAATTATCGAACACACATCACGTTTGTTGGAGTAACTATGCGCGTTTTGGTCATCTCGGATATTCATGCAAATTACACCGCGCTCGAAGCTGTCTTAAAAGATGCCGGTCAAGTGGACGAAACCTGGTGCCTTGGCGATCTGGTTGGGTATGGACCCGACCCGAACGCGGTTGTGGAGGAAATGCGCGATGTAAAAAATCTGACCTGTATGCTTGGCAATCATGACGTTGCCATCACAGGCAGAATGCCGCTTGAAACTTTCAACGGCGATGCGCGCCGCTCGCTGATCTATCATGAGAAAGTGATCTCAGCCAGCAATCTGGATTTTCTGCGTTCACTTCCTGCAAAGACAAAAGTATGCGGCGAAGCCACACTCGCCCACGGAAGTCCGCGCGACCCGTTGTGGGAATATATTTTAAACACGCTGACCGCGCGTTTAAACTTTGACAGTTTTGATACACCCTGGTGTTTTGTGGGGCATTCACACATTCAATGTATGTTTGCATTGAATGATAAAAATGACCGTGTGACTCTTGAACAAAATAAAGCGGACCACACGGTCTCTCTCCACCCGAAACTGATCCTGAACCCGGGTTCGGTCGGCCAGCCGCGTGACCGTGATCCGCGCGCTGCCTATGCCATCTACGATACCGAAGCCCGCACATGGACTCCGCGCCGTGTGACTTATAACGTAGCCGAAGTGCAGGAACGAATCCGCGCGGCTGGGCTGCCTGAGAAACACGCGGCGCGCCTTGCCGAAGGATGGTAAGCAAACCGTGGACGATGGACAATAGACCATTATGTGGGAACTATTTCTCAATCAGTTCGTCTTTTGGGTAGAGAAATCACCCAAGGTATTTAAAGGAGAAGTTATGAAACGCATATTGCCATTAAGTCTTATCCTCATTGCCGCATTGTTCCTCGCCGCGTGCGGCAGCGCCCGCTCAGAAAACACCGCGGATCTTTACATAGGCGGCGCACCCGCAGCGCCAGAATCGATCATGCCCATGGCAACCGCGGGCGTGTATGACCAGGTCACAACTGCCAATGACGGCTCAGGTGTGGCGGCAGCACAGGTGGAACGACTGGTCATTCAAAATGCAGACCTCGCAATTGTTGTTTCAGATGTCGAAGGCCGCATGAAAGATATTCAGATCATGGCACAACAAATGGGCGGTTTTGTGGTCTCGTCCAATTTGTATCAAGGCTATACCAGCGATTATATTGAAGTACCTGAAGCGCAGATCGTGATCCGCGTACCTTCTGAAAAACTGGAAGACGCGTTAAATCAGATCAAAAAAGATATCGTTGAAGTACAAAATGAAACCCGCACCGGGCAGGATGTAACCGCCGAGTATGTGGATTTAAAGTCGCGTTTGAAGAACCTCGAAGCCGCCGAAGCACAATTGGATGAGATTCTAAAAAATGCGACGGACACCGAAGATGTAGTCAGCATCTTTAATCAACTCGTGTATTACCGCGAACAGATCGAATTGGTAAAAGGTCAGATCAAATATTACGAAGAAGCTGCCGCGCTTTCTGCCATCAGTGTGCGTATCGTGGCCGAAGAGACCATCCAGCCGCTCGTGATCGGTAAATGGGAGCCCAAAGGTGTGGCGCTCGAAGCCGTGCAGGACTTGATCGATTTCCTGAAAGGCTTTGTCGAATTCCTGATCCGCTTTGTGATCTATACTCTGCCGGTCTGGATCATCATCAGCATCCCGTTATATCTCGTCTTCATCGGTTTGCGCGCACTCTTCCGCAAAATGCGCGGTCCGAAAGTGAAGAAGGATGAAACCCCGGTGGAGAAGAAGTAGGGAAGTGAAAAGTAAAAAGTGAGAAGTGAGAGGCTGCCAAAAATGGCGGCCTCTTTTTAGTCAAGACTTCCGAAGTCTGCATTACAACATCTCCGCCATAAAGACTCAAAAAAGACTTCGGAAGTCTTTCAACTCACTCTTTTGCTATAATCACCTCATGGAAAATCTAGCCCGCGAAGCCCTCTCACTTTTCAACGTTCACCTCACCGGACGACACATTCTCGCGCTTGCCACCTTCGAGCGTGAGCTAATGGATTGGAATCAAAAATTTAATCTGACCGCCATTCGGGATGTGGAGTCGATTCGCACCAAACATTTTCTGGATTCATTTTCCTGTGTGCAAGCCTGGAAAGCCTCTCCCCCGCTTCGCCTCGTAGACGTTGGAACGGGTGCCGGGTTCCCGGGCATTCCCTTAAAAATACTGTACCCCAGTATGCAGCTGACCTTGGTTGAATCCGTTGGCAAGAAGGCGAAATTCTGTCAACACATCGTGGAGGTGCTCGGATTGGAGAATGTAAAAGTGATCCATGCCCGTGCAGAAGACCTGGGACAAAAAATGGAACATCGTGAAACGTATGATTGGGCTGTGGCGCGCGCGGTTGCAAACTTAAATGTATTAAGCGAATACCTGCTTCCACTGGTAAAGATCGGCGGGACGGTGCTCGCGCAAAAAGGTGAAAGCGGACCCGTCGAAGCACAGTCCGCTGAAAAGGCGATGAAATTATTGGGTGGAAAATTAAAGAAATTGATCCCCGTTAATTTACCTGGTGTAGCCGATGACCGTTATCTCGTCCTCGTGGATAAAGTGGCCGCAACACCGCCGAAATATCCGCGCAGTGCCGGGGTGGCAGCAAAGATGCCGTTATAAAAGATAAAGAATTCAATGAAGAAAATCTGGCCTTTTAGTTTTTACTTTCTATATTTTGGCGCCTTTGCATCACTGGCGCCTTTCTTTGTAATTTTTTATCAGGGACTTGGATTCACTGGAACACAGATCGGCCTGTTGACTGGTGTAGCCCCGCTCATCACTTTGGTGGCAACCCCATTTGGGCACAGGGCTGGCAGATGCAAGCCGACGGCAGAAACTGATCATGGGGCTGGGGCTGTTCATGGCAATTATTTTTGGGGTGGTGCTGCCCATGCTTAAAGGCTTTATTGCAGTCTGCATCCTCGTTGCCCTGTATAATTTTTTTATGGCGCCCGTTGGTTCTCTTGCAGATAGCGCCACCATGACCATGCTTGGAGATGAAAAAGCCATGTATGGGCGCGTCCGCCTCGGTGGGACATTTGGCTGGGGCATCCTCGCACCGATTGCCGGGGTACTTGTTCAGCATTACGGTCTGGGCATCGGGTTTTGGATATTCACCACGATCATGGTCATCAATTTTATGGTCAGCCAGAAATTTGACTATGGTCAATCACAACAAGGACAGACATCCAGCAACGGCGGTGTCTGGCTTCTGCTTCAAGATAAAAAGTGGATTTTTTTTCTTGCGGCAGCTTTTCTAAGCGGAATAGGCACTTATTCAGTGGCCTCCTACTTATATCCATATATGGCAGAAATGGGCGCAACGGAAACACAAATGGGCATCACCTCCCTGATGGGCACCTTGACGGAGATCCCCATCTTTTTTTTCGGACATCATCTTGTGAAGCGCTTTAATGCGCGCAGCTTGTTCATCACAGCCATTGCATTGTTCGGGATTCGATCTTTATTGTTCGCCGCAGTGGACGCACCAGCCATGATGTATGTGATCCAGGGCATAAGCGGAATCATATTCCCAATGATGTGGCTCGCGGGGGTTTCTTATGCAGATGAAAACGCGCCTGAGGGATTAAAGTCCACGGCGCAGGGATTGTTCGGCGCCGTGAGTTTTGGCTTTGGCTCAGCAGCGAGCGGATTCATTGGCGGCATCCTGCTTGAAAGCATTGGCGGACAAGCCATGTTCTTTGTTTTCGGGGTAGGTATTTTGGTTTTGCTGGCCCTGGTCGAGGCGACGAGAAAGTTCGTTATAGCCCGTGCTGTATCGCAATAACCGCCGCTTGCGTTCTATCGGAGACTCCCAGTTTTTCCAAAATCGCGCTGACATGATTCCGCACTGTCCCTTCGGATAGATGCAATTGATTGGCGATCTCGCTGTTGTTGATGCCTTTGGCGATCAGGCGCAAGACATCCAGCTCACGTTCGGTGAGTTTATCGGTCAGTATGGATGTGGGCTGGGTTTGTTTGCTGGCAACTTGATTAAGTAATTTGCCCGCAATGGCCGGATCAATAAAGGATTTGCCATCCATCGTTCCACGGATGGCTTCGATAATTTTCTGGCGTGAAGTATCTTTGAGCAGATAGCCCGATGCGCCGGCGCGGATGGCATCGAAAACCCATTCATCGTCATCGTAGGTAGTAAGGACAAGAATTTTTATATTGGGGAATTTTGCGTGAATCTCACGTGTGGCTTCAATACCATTCATAACCGGCATTTTCAAGTCCATCAAAATTAGATCGGGTTGTTTTTTCGCGGCAAGTTCCACGGCTTCGGCGCCATCCTGCGCCGCACCGATAACTTCAAAATCCTTTTCAAGATTAAGAAGCATTTCAAGTCCATCACGGATCACGGCCTGGTCGTCACAAAGAATGATTTTCATAGTTGAGGCTCCGGACGATGGACAATAGACCGTAGACCGTTTTTACTGTCCACCGTCCATTGTCTATCGTCTATTATCTATATTATCAGCACAACTTTTGTGCCTTTCCCTTTTTCGCTTTCGATCTTTAATTTACCGCCGGCAAGTTGGGCGCGTTCGCGCATACCCACCAGGCCAAAGTGACCGGTAGGTTCTTTTGACTTTGAGTCGAAGCCCATGCCGTCATCTTGAATCGTGAGCGTAGTGTAAACGTCACTTTCAAAGCGTACGCTGAAATTTTTGGCGCGCGAATGATTGACTATATTTTCGATGGCTTCCTGAGTCACGCGGTAGATGGTCTGCTCCACGTCGGGGCTGAGGGAAGGCATGGGATTTTTAAGATCAAGCGTCAGATTAAGGTGGAAGCGGGTCGCGGCGGATTCAGCGGCGCGCTGGATGGCGAGTCCGAGTCCCATATCTTCGAGTGCGTTGGAGCGCAGAGCTTTCAGCGCGCGGCGGGTTTCATTCGCGCCAACGCGAGTCGACTCTAAGGATTTATCAATGAAGTCGCGCGATTTGGCAGGGTCAATATCAAAATAGGCTTTGGCGGTTTCCAGTGAAACGGAAATGGCGGTCAGCGAATGCGCGAGCGTATCATGCAATTCACGCGCGAGACGATTGCGTTCACGACTAACGGTAAGCTGTTCCAGCGTGGACGCGTAATGTGTGAGATTGGCATTTGCTTCACTGAGTGACTCACGCTGTTCACGCAGACGCGCAACAAGCAGGCTGATGAATACGCCCACCGCGATAAAACTGATCGTGCGGATGATGGCAATAAACAGAAACACATAAATATTTCTGTTATCAATGGTGCTGAAATAGATTAGGCTTAATTCAAGCGTGGTGGTGGCGATGCTAAAAAAGATGACATGCGACAGTTCATATTCCCAGGCGACAAGCGCGAGCGCGACGAACAGTACCGGGAGTTGACGCGATGCGATGCCTTCGGCGGTGGAAAGCGGACCGTTGGGGAAAGGCGGTGTGATAGATATGTTAATGAAAATAGGCGCGGTGGAAATGGTAAACAAGAGCAGGGGATAAAAAGCAGCGCCCAATTTTTTTTGAATCCAAACCGAGTGGGTAAAAACAAGAAAAATCGTTGCGATCAATCCACTCGCGGCGTAAAAAAGAAATACCGGTCTAAATGGATTTCTCGTCTGATTGGGTTGTTGGTTAAGCGGCGGCGATTGCGGACCGGCTGTGTTCTGCAACAAGGGCGGATTTTGCGTAACGGGAAGATCAATTTGTGTGTAGAGTACAAAATCCATAAACGCCATTGCGATCAGGAAACTAATCCAAATCCAGGCGGCAATACGAAGGAAGCGGGTGGAGTCGTGCGGGGAATACATAAACAAATCTTATCACGAAGAGCAGCGGGGATTATGTGTGTACCGTCATGATTTCTTCGCAATACCCATGACAAGCGTCATGGATGTGCATGAGTGAATTCATGGGTTTATATATCAAATAGTGACTGGCTTCACTTCCGGTTTTTCGTGGGGAAATATAAACTCAACTAAGATCTGGACTTCGGAAGTCTTTTTAGAGGCATCCATGCGAAAACGAATTAAAGCAGACTTCCGAAGTCTGTTTACAAAAAAGGAAAATAAAAAATGACAACAGCAACCCTGCCTATACAACCCTCGTTCTTGAAAAAAAATGTTTTTCCAGGTGTAACGATCTCCATCTTATTGGTAATCGTCATTATGGCATTCTCGTTTGGGCTGCACATGTACAACATTGAGTCGATCGGTAATGCCAATGCGTATTACACCGCCGCAGTTAAATCCATGCTGCAATCGTGGAGTAATTTCTTCTTCGTGGCAGCGGAACCCGGCGGATCGGTCACTGTGGATAAACCTCCGCTGGGATTGTGGATCGAAGCGGTCTTCGCCTATTTTCTTGGCGTGAGCGGCTTCAGCGTTTCGCTGCCCAACATCCTCGCGGGCGTGTTCGGGATTCCGCTGTTGTATGCGATGGTTAAAAATACATGGGCGAACTCGCCGGTCTGGTCGCGGCTTTTGTGATGGCGATCACGCCGGTCTTTGTCGCCACCAATCGCAACAACACCATGGACGGTTTACTCGTTTTCTTTTTGCTGCTCGCGGCTTGGACATTTATCAAAGCCACTGAGTCAGAAAATGTAAGCTGGCTTTTGCTCGGCGCGTTCATCGTGGGTCTCGGCTTCAACATCAAAATGATGCAGGCCTTTTTACCGCTGCCCGCTTTTTACGCGCTGTATTTCTTCGGCTCAAAAACGGGCTGGCTGCGCAAAATCGTCAATCTCGGTCTCGCCACAGTTTTACTGCTGGCCGTTTCACTTTCATGGGCGGTCGCTGTTGACCTGACCCCCGCCGACTCGCGCCCCTACATTGGCTCAAGTGAAGACAACAGCGTCATGGGATTAATCTTCGGGCACAACGGAGTTTCACGACTCGGAAATAATCGGGATGGGAATCAAACGCCTCCCTCCGCGCCGATAGCTGGTACAACTCCCAATCAATCGGCCCAGCCTCAGCAGGGTGTTCGTCAAGGGCCACCGCAGGAAGCACTCGATGCCTGCGCAATTTTAACACAAGGCGACGCCTGTTCATTCACATTGCCCAATCGCACAATTGACGGAACCTGTATCACACCGCCCAATTCGGATGCGCTGGCTTGCGCGCCGCAGGGAATGAATCCGCAGCAAAATGGGCAGGCTCCTGCCAACAGTCAAGACGGGCCCGGCGGACAACAAGGCGGCGGAACTCCATTTAGTCAGGAGACAGGCACACCGGGAGTCTTGCGCTTCTTTACCAGTCCGCTTTCAAAGCAGATGTCCTGGCTGCTGCCTTTCGCGTTGATCAGCGTTGTGCTTGCGCTCTTTGGCTCGCGCATCAAACTTCCGATTGAATCTGGTGTTCACAAAGCGCTCATCCTCTGGGGCGGATGGTTATTGACCTGCATCGTGTTCTTTAGCATGGTCTCTGGAATCTTCCACTCATACTATGCCATCATGCTGGCGCCCGCATTGGGCGCAATGGTCGGCATTGGCTTCGCTCAATTATGGTTATGGAGCGCAGACAAAAAATGGACCGGCGCTGTGCTGGTGCTCTCTGCCGTGGTAACCATTGGCTTTCAATACTTTGCCACAACTCAATATGGAGAATCTTCGTGGTGGATGCTTGGAAGTGGCCTGCTGCTTGGGTTGGGAATCATCTTGATGGTGATCCAGAAGCGGCATTTGGCCTACGTCACAATTCTGGCGGCGATGATGGTCATCCCCATGTACTGGACGGTGATGACCGTGGTCGCGAATTCAGATATCAACCTGCCCACGGCCTACACTGGCAATAATCAACAAGCATCTCAACCACCCCGTCAACAAAGCGGCGCAGGCTCCAGTATGAATGAAAAATTACTAACCTATCTTCAAACGAACACAGCCGATGTGAAATATCTGCTGGCGGTTCCGTCCTCGCAAAATGGCGCAACGTTTGTGATTGAAACCGGACGTCCTGTGTTGTACATGGGCGGCTTCGGCGGGCAGGATGATGTAGTCAGCGCGGAAGACCTAAGCGCGCTGGTTGCAAACGGTGAACTACGTTATGTTTTATACGGCGGCGAGCGCGGCGGTAAAGAGGATATCGCCAGTTGGTTGAAGGCCTCATGCTCGGTTGTGACTGAGTTCAGCAACACTTCATCAGACGTTCAACCGCAGGGCCAAAATGGTCAGCAAAGACCGGACAATCAATCACTGACGTTATATATGTGTAAATAAATTTGATCAATGCGCATGGGCTGGATATTCTCCAGCCCATGTTTTTATTTAATGGACGTATGCAGCGAATAAAGCTTGATATGAAACAATTTGCGGGGCGCTTTGCCCAAACCACACCCATGACATCTGTAATGCCGGTCAATGACAACACATACAGGCTTTTATCTAATATGGTGATTGCAGGCACTCTCTGCAAAACTTTACCATCGGTAGAATGTACTTATCAATAAAAAAAGGAGCGCGCATAAACAGATAAAAATATTTACACAAACCCGGTCGTTCGTCTAATCAATCAGTACAACGAATATCGCTGTACATCATCAACTTTCAAAAAGGAGATCGTCATGAAAAACAAAAAACATATTCTTATTTCCTGCCTGGCTTTACTGGCAATTCTTATCAGCGCCTGCGCAAGCACTGCCGCCCCCGCACAAACTGCGGATTCTCAAGCTGCAACCATAGAGTCAAAAGGTTCAGAGATCACCAGCACAGAATTACAAACCGCACCGGGCAGTCCATCCAGTAAAGTTGGGCCGGATCTTGAAGCCGCTGCAGAAACACTTGGCATTACCGCCGAAGAACTGCAACAGGCCTTGCAGGATGCAAAACCCGCAGATTGCACCGCTGACAGCAAAGACTGCCGCCCCGATCTGACCACAGCCGCGACAACGTTAGGCGTCACCACTGAAGAACTTCAAGCCGCATTGGGCGGCCCCGCAAATGGCGAAGGTCACAACGGACCAGACTTTGAAACCGCTGCTGAAACACTTGGCATTACCGCCGAAGAATTACAACAGGCCTTGCAGGATGCGAAACCCGCAGATTGCACCGCTGACAGCAAAGACTGCCGCCCCGATCTAGCCGCAGCCGCGACAACATTAGGCGTCACCGCTGAAGAACTTCAAGCCGCATTGGGCGGCCCCGCAAACGGCGAAGGTCACAACGGACCAGACTTTGAAACCGCTGCTGAAACACTTGGCATTACCGCCGAAGAATTACAACAGGCCTTGCAGGATGCAAAACCCGCAGATTGCACCGCTGACAGCAAAGACTGCCGCCCCGATCTGACCACAGCCGCGACAACGTTAGGCGTCACCGCTGAAGAACTCCAAGCCGCATTGGGAACCCCGCATCATCAAGGCGAAGGCCAGCCTGGCAACGGTCAGCCAGGACAGGGCGGACCGGGAAACGGCCAACAGCCTCCACAAGGCGGCAACGGTAACGGTCAACAGCCACCACAAGATGGACAGGGCAATAATCCACAGCCTGCTCCTTAATTCAAAAAGTGAGGGTCATTTACACAAAGTAAATGACCCTCACTTTTTACAACTCAAAAGCAGTTTGTGTATCCATGACAGGTGTCATGGATATTGATGAAGATATGCATGGGCTTTTCTTGAACATGGTGATTCCACACACTCTTTACATATTTTTTACATCAGTAAAATGAGAACTGTTCAATTCAAAGTACAAGGAGAACAATATGAAAACCATTTTACAGCTTGTTGTAATTACACTGATCCTTTCAGCGTGTGGAATGCCCCCAGTCGCTGCCCCGTCAGCGGGGGAAGTGACACAGGCGGAGCAATCCGAATCAGAATCGGGTTCTACATCTGCTCAATCTACCGGCACAGTCTCATCCTCTCACGTATCGCATTGTGAACTCGGGGCAGATCGCGTGCTATGACAATAATCAGTTGACAGCTTGCGCGGCGCAGGGTTCGGCGTTTGCCGGGCAGGATGGAAATTACCAGGGTGCAGCTGCCGCATACCAGAACAATAACGATGGAACCGTGAGCGATCTGGTGACCGGCTTGATGTGGTCACAGTCAGCGGACTTGAACGGTGATGGAACGATCAACGTCAGTGACAAGCAGAGTTTTGCAAATGCTGTGAGCAGCGCAGAAAATTCCACACTGGCAGGCCATGACGATTGGCGTTTGCCAACCATCAAGGAACTCTATTCATTGATCTTATTCGATGGCACCGATGTGAGTGCCTGCCCTGGTGGAACCTGTTCTGCCACGCCGTTTATTGACACACGCTATTTTGATTATGCCTATGGCGACACCGATGCAGGCGAACGTGTAATTGACGCGCAGTTTGCGACCAGCACCAAATATGTCAGCACCACCATGAACGGCGATGAAACCCTGTTCGGTGTGAATTTTGCAGACGGACGCATCAAAGGTTATGGATTGAGTTTGCGCGGCAGCGATAAAACTTTCTTCGTGCTGTATGTGCGCGGCGGAAACAATTACGGCGTGAATGCTTTTGCAGATCAAGGCAACGGCACGATCACAGATAACGCCACAGGCTTAACCTGGATGCAAGCCGATAGCGGCATGGGCATGAATTGGGAGTCTGCGCTGACCTATTGCGAAGGCTACTCTGCGACAGGCGTGGATGATTGGCGTTTGCCCGACGCAAAGGAATTACAAAGTATTTTGGATTATTCCCGTTCGCCTGCCACGACCAATTCCGCGGCAATAGATCCAATTTTCAATGTCACTTCCATCACCAATGAAGCGGGCGAGGCTGATTATCCATTTTATTGGAGCAGCACCACGCACGCTGATTCATCAGGAAGCGGTACCTATGCGGCGTATGTCTCTTTTGGCAAGGCGCTGGGATATATGAACTCATGGGTGGATGTGCATGGTGCAGGTTCGCAACGCAGTGATCCAAAAACTGGCAGTGCGTCTGAATATCCGCAGGGACATGGTCCGCAAGGCGATGCCGTGCGCGTGAATAATTATGCGCGCTGTGTACGCGGCGGCGAAGTAACGTACGTTTCAGGTAACACCACGATCAGCAACAGACCCGGCATGACGATCTCTAATACTGGCGGCGTAGACCTTATGGGTGGACAGCCCACCACCACTGGCGGCATTGACCTCGCAGGCAGCGGAACTCCGCCACAGGAAGCGATCGATGCCTGCATCGGTCTGACTCAAGCCGCGGCTTGCACGATCAACACTCCGAATGGAATCTTAAACGGCACATGCGGCACGCCGCCCAACTCAAGTCAAATGGCGTGTATGCCTGCGGGTGGACCACCTAGCCCCTAATTTAAAAATTTTAATAACAAAGGAGAATACAATGAGCAAAATTATCAACACCCTCTTCGCAACGATCACCATTCTCATTACAGGATGTCAGGCGATCATTCCGGTGCAGTCGAATGCATCTGTATCTGAAGTAAGTTATGTAGCAGAAAACTCACAAACCGAATCCAATTTTGATATTCAAGCGCTGGATGGCAAAGGCAATAATATCGCAAACCCAGGCTGGGGCGCTGTGAACGATCAATTTATCAGGCTTTCCGCCGCAGCATACGATGATGGCATCAGCAGTCCATCCGGTGCAGATCGCCCCAGTGCAAGAACTGCAAGCAACACCTTGTCACCCAGCCCGAAAGGCGGCATTACCAATGACCGAGACTTCACAGCATTCGTTTATGCCTGGGGACAATTCCTCGACCACGATATCAATCTGACGGAAACCGCGGATCCAAAAGAAGCCTTACCGATCATTGTTCCAACAGGCGACGCATGGTTCGACCCGACCCGCACTGGCACGATGACAATTCCCATGTCGCGTTCGAACTATGATGCAGCCACGGGTACTTCTACAAGCAATCCGCGCCAGCAGGTGAATTCGATCACGGCTTTATTGACGGTTCACAAATTTACGGTGTGGATGCCGAACGCGCCGCAGCGCTGCGTGAATTCACCGGCGGACGCATGAAAACCAGCGCCGGCGATCTCCTGCCCTTCAACACAGATGGCCTGACCAACGCGAATGATGCGCATCGTGTAGCGGATACTGAATTGTTTTTAGCAGGCGATGTGCGCGAATGAAAACCCCGAACTGCTTGCCCTGCAGACTTTCTTTGTCCGTGAACACAATCGAATTGCGGCAGAAGCCGCTCAAAGACACGCAGACTGGACGGATGAGGAACTTTATCAATATGCGCGCCGTATCGTGATCGCTGAACTTCAAAAGATCACCTACGAAGAATTCCTGCCAGCCATTCTCGGCAGCAACGCCCTCCCAGAGTATCAAGGTTATCAGGCGGATGTAAACCCCGGTATGTCCACCGAATTTGCAACTGCCGCGTTTCGAGTTGGTCATAGCATGTTGGGAGAGGATATTGAATTTCTCGATAATGACGGAGAGGAAAATCACGAAGCCATGTTATTGCGTGACGCATTCTTCAACCCAACAGTACTCGGTGAAACAGGCATTGATCCGCTTTTGAAATATCTCGCTTCAGATAATGCTCAGGAAATCGATACCATGGTCGTGGACGATGTGCGTAATTTTCTCTTCGGCGCACCCGGACAGGGCGGCTTTGACCTGGCATCCTTAAATATTCAGCGCGGACGGGATCACGGCATCGCAGACTACAACACTGTGCGTGTTGCATACGGGCTGCCCCGCATCACCAGCTTCGACCAAATCACATCAGACAAGGCTGTGCAGGCTTCACTCGCATCGACCTATGGCGGCGTTGACAATATCGACCTGTGGATCGGCGGACTGGCTGAAGATCATCTGCCAAACTCCAGCATGGGCGCCACATTCACCGCCATTCTGGTGGATCAGTTTAGCCGTGTCCGCGATGGAGATCGTTTCTGGTATCAGAATTCTCTGTCCGAAAAAATGGTGCGCGACATCGAAAACACATCCATGGCAGATATTATCCGCCGCAACACCGAGTTGACCAAACTTCAGGCTGATGTTTTCTTCTTCAACGAATCGACTGTGATGATCGATAAGGCTGCACCTGAGTCTACAGACCGCCCCGACTCACAAAATGGATCACAGGGCAATGGACATCAGAACGGGCATCCGCCTTCTCCCGCTGCAATTGAAGCCTGTGCAAATCTGACAGAAAATTCAGCCTGCTCTTTCATTGGCAGAAACCAAAACACGGTCAACGGTTCCTGTCAGGTCGTACAAAATTCACAACTGACCTGCGCACCGGCGAACAGTTCACACAAGCCCTAATTAACTCAAGTTGCTACCTTCATTTTTTGAGTAACTTTTAGTTGGGATTATTAACGCAAAGCCGCAAAGATTCTATTATTTTTCCCTTTGCGACTCTGTGCCTTAACATTAAAACTTGTGCAAATTCTACAAAGTCGCAACTTGGATTAATTAAAACAATTGTCCCGCAGATTCATCGAACATCAAACCTGCGGGACAATATTTAAAATCAGGAGATTTATCAATGAAACAAACTTCACTTTTATCACTTGTATTCCTAACCGCCCTTATATTAACCGCCTGCCGCGGCACGCCTCCATATCAGCCTTCCAACGCAGACGCGCCGCAACAAAGCCCAACAACCAGCGTTTCAAATAGTGTTGATACGTCAAACACAACCGGCGCAATAACGATCAAAGGCGAAGTCTGGGCTGATAACTGGTCTGCCTTCTATTTGGGCGATCAACTAATAATGGAAGATTCTGTCTCGATCAATACGGAACGTTCCTTCAATGCAGAAGTCTTCAACTTTGAAGCATCGTATCCGATGAGTTTCAATTTCATCGCCAAGGATTTCAAAGCGAATGACACCGGCCTTGAATATATCGGCAGCAACAAACAGCAAATGGGAGACGGCGGCTTGATCGCTCAGTTCACCGATACAGCCACAGGACAAGTCATCGCTGTGACAGATTCATGAGCCAAAATAAATGAAAACAAAAATATTTTCAATACTCATGATCGTTTCCCTGCTTTTGGCCGGCTGCTCCACCAAACCCGGCGACCCGCCCACTCCCCCATCTAATGATTCAACGGTAGACATATCCACCGCAGAAGCGGTCACATCTTCGAATGGCACATTCAGTCTCAGCAGTTCAGACGTCACCGAAGGCGGCGCACTTCCAGTTGAATACACGTGTGACGGCGCCAGTGCAACATTACCTCTTTCATGGAGCGGAGCGCCCACAGGGACGCAAACTTTCGCAGTAGTCATGCACCATGTTCCAGGTCCGGGTGATACGCATTGGTATTGGGTCATGTATAACATTCCGGTCAACGTCACCAGCCTTGAAAAAAATGTCACAGGCATCGGCATCCTCGGTAACAACAGCGTCAACCGCACAACCGTGTACGCGCCGCCCTGTTCAAAAGGCCCCGGGGAAAAAATTTATACCTATACCGTGTACGCACTTTCTGCCGAACCGCAATTTTCGGTTTCAGCATCTGATGTCAGCCGCGACGTTTTACTCGACGCCATCAAAGACATCACGCTCGCCAGCGCAAGTTTAAACGTAACCTATACAAGGTAAACATGTCTATTACACGCCGCGATTTTTTACGATTATCTGCCTATGGATTTGGGACTACCTTCCTGGCTGCCTGCGGATTTAGACCCGGTGACCCTGCGCTTTAACCCGACCGATCTGCCTGCTCTGTCACCTACTGTCATTTCCCAAGCTCTGACAGAACTCGGCTTCGAAGCCTTCGCCGATACAGTGAAAATTTATCAGGATGAACAATATCTGTATGTTGAATCGAATGGCATGCCCGCGCATCAAATGATGGTGGGCATCACCAGTTGGCAGCAACAGGTTCCCGTGCCGCAATCGTATACCGGAAGCAATGCCTGGAAGATTCCACTGCATCCGGTTATTGCAGAGAATCCGGTTTCTGCAAAAACATCTTTGTATCGCGGCGCGATCGCTCTGGCCGTGAACGGCGTTCCCATTTTCAACGCGCTCAACAATCGCGGTGATGACGCGCTGCTATACGGCGAGTTGGATGAATGGGGCGGTCACGCGGGCCGCGCCGACGATTATCATTATCACGTTGCGCCGCTTCATTTATCAGAGATTGTTGGCATGGACAAACCCATCGCGTATGCGCTCGATGGCTTCCCGATCTATGGATTAACCGAACCCGATGGTTCCGCCGTAACCGCGCTGGATGAACTCAACGGTCACTTCACCGCAGATGGCGGCTATCACTATCACGGCACGCATACGTATCCATACATCAACGGCGGCATGCGCGGCGTGGTCACAGTCAACGGCGATCAGATCGAGCCGCAGCCGCGTACCCAGCCCTTCCGTGATTCTCTGCAACCCTTGCAAGGCGCCACGATCACAGGCTTTGAAATGCCCGCCGATAATTCCTATGCGCTGGAATATCAGATCAACGGGCAAAAGTATTATGTCAATTATGGATTCAATGGGAATGTGTACACGTTTGAATTCGTAGACGCGGCTGGGAATAAGACAACGGAAACTTATACCAAGCCCGGGTAGATAAAAAACGAATATTTAATTCAAGTTGCCACCCTATCCAGTTTCACCGCAGCCCGCAGGGTAATAAGGCGCGGAGGACGCAGAGAAAAACCATTTAAAACTCCGCGCGCGAAGCGTCTGCGTCTCTGCGGTTTTAAATGGTTTTTGCACAGACTCTTGTTCCAAAAGCAGCAACTTGGGTTATTTACTCATCTCTGCATACACACTTTCGGGCATTTCATCGATCTTATAAATGCGGATGTATTCCAACCCGTCTATGAAAATAATTTTCTCGGGTTGAATATTTTGCAGAATGCGTAAAAGATCCACAGACTCAGGCTGACGATTTTGCAGCACCGAATACAACACCAGATAATCGGCATTCTGCATCCCTATCATAATGGACGGGTATCCCGGCTCGATGAGATAAACCTTCTTCAATACATCTGTCTCACCCGGATAGAAAAACGAGAATGAGCCCATGCCAGCGTAGGCATAGACGCGCGTATTCTGCGCTTCAGGTTTTTGTGCCAGATAGAGGGCAGCCTGTTCCAGTCCTTCACCATATCCGCCGAGGAAGGATTTTTCGGGGGCAAGTTTATTTTGATATGAAAAATAATACGGGTAGTATGAAAGTCCGCTTACAAGTTGGAGCGCGATCAATACGAAAAGAACAAGCGGCATGATGTAAGCGCGATTTGAAATCGCCCAGCGTTTTTGTACCCACAGAATAAAATAGCCCCAGCCGATTCCGGCGATCACATCCAATGCCACGAAACTGCTGAGAATGTAATGCGCCGAGTTACGTCCCTGGGCGATGCCGAACATGAAGATGAATAACGCGGCGAGCAAGGCCAGATACGCAATTGTGGATTTAACCGGGGAAGCGACAACCTGCTTCTCTTTTGAAACCAGCACGAACAGCGCGAATATCACTCCCAGCCACGAGATCAGCGTGGACGAAGCCAGCCAGTTCTTCATATATTGAATACTGCCGGAGAGTCCGCCTGCGAGGTTGAAACTGGAAGGCTGTAATTCTTGTGTCACATCCAGCCGCGCGCCTTGAAAGGCATAGCTGAACGCGTTGCCATAGACTTCATAAAACATCTTGCCCGGCGCAACCCACATCCCCGGCCATAAAATCACATAGACGAGGATTGCAACTGCAAGCCATGCCGCAAATACTTTGACGGCCTCCCATATTTTCAAACCGAATAAACGCCCGTCACGTTTGAAAAGCCCGACAAATAGCATGAGTCCCACCAGACCGAGCACCACAATTGAAGAGGACTTGGTCAATTGCGCGAGGCCGAATGCCGCACCTGAAATTAAAAGATAGATCAATTTGCGTTTGTGATTAAGATAAGCCTGCATACTTAAAAATGAAACCAGCACAAACATCGCCAACATGCCTTCATGATTCAACAGACGCGAGTGTCCGAGAAAAAAAGGCGCGAGCATGGCGAGTGTCAGGGCGAGGAATGCGATAACGGGATCAATGAATAATTGCAGGAGAAAAAAACTTAGTAACGCCAACCCGATCAATAGCGCGGTTTGGATCAAACTGCTATTACGAACAAGTTCCAGCGCTTCCTTGCCGTGTTCGCGCATGAACTCCTCAAACTGCGGCTTGCGGACGTCGAAGTAGCCCTGACCGAATCCGCGATATTCGGGGAAGTAGGAAAGCATTCCAGCGGTGACCACCCATGTGGTGGTGACTGCGGGATGATAATCATAGATCGTGTTTTCAAAATCGCCATGGGTCAGCGCGTAATAATAATTGGAGCCGGAGATCACCCACCAGGGTTCGTCGAAGGTGATGACTTTGTCGATGCCGATGATGTGTGAGGGGACGATCAAGACAAAGAGTAAAAAGGTCAGCAGCCATTTTTTATGAGTCATAAGTTTATGTTTCATTTTGCGAAAGCCTCAAAGACTGCGGGCGGAAATGAATCGACTTGATAGATGGTGACATATTGATAATCGTCGAGCCATATCTCGTGGATCGGCTGTACGCTGGACAAGGTTGCAAGCAAAGGTTCGTATTTATCCAAGTGTCCCTGCGTGGCATAGTAAAGCACAAGATAATCGGCGGAACGAATCGAGTTGACCAGATCCGCTTCGTGACCGGCTTCTACATAATAGGGTTTGAAGCGCGTGGTTTCGCCCGGGTAAAAATAGGAGAAACATCCGCGTGCGTAAAAGGCGATGACAGTCGAATTTTTTGCGTCGGGTAATTCTGCCAGATAGTGCGCGGCGAGTTCGAGGCCTTCGCCGTAGGCAAACTGCGGGGCTTGCGAGTACATCCCAGCCGCATACAAGAGCGGATTGCGATAGGTGTAATAGTATGGAAAGTATGAAACGGCGCTCCAACCTTGAGCGAATACTAAAACAAACAGACTTGCATATTGAACTTCTCTACCAGACAGGTAAACCCTAAGAGGCTGTTTAATAACTTCACCACTAAGCAACAAAGGCACTAAGCCACTAAGTTTTTTTCCTTTGAGTCTTTGAGACTTGGTGACTTTGTGGTCAAAAAACAGATTTATTAAACAGCCTCTAAAGGTCTGCTTTACTTTCGTAAAAACCTGATTATCAAAAAAGACCTTTAGGGTTTTTATTTGATCGTTATGAAAGCGTTCTACGAACCATTCAATGAGATGAAACCAGCCGAGCGCGGCGAATAAATTTAAGGCGAGATAACTGGCGAGGATGTAATGCGGAGAGTTGCGTCCCTGGGCGATGCCGAAGATGAGGATGAACGCGGCAGCGGTGAAAAACAACAGGGCAGGTAATTGCCAATTGAGGCGAACCAGTTTGCGGTTAAGAATGAACGGGGAGATAAATCCCAGCAGGATGCCCAGCCAGGTCAGCGGGGATGTGCGCCAGAGGAGCACCGTGCTTAAATCCCATATACCTGAAAAACCTGTGGCGAGGCTGAACTGCGTTGGCTGTAGATCTTCGGTGACGGCGAGGCGCGCGCCTTGAAAGGCGTAACTGAAGGCGTTGCCGTAAACCTGATACAGCATTTTTTCCGGCGCGACCCACATGCCCGGCCAGAAAATAAAATACGCGCCAGCCAGCACCAGCAGCCAGAGGACAAAAATTTTTGTGTGATCCCAGATCGTTTGGATGAGTCCGTTTTGACGTTGTTGGAAAATTTGAATGAGCAGCAAAATACCAATTGGCATCAGAATGGCGATGGCTGAAGATTTGGTTAATTGCGCGAGGGCGGCGGTGATGCCTGATAAAAACAAAAAGCTGACGCGGCGGCCTTGTGAAAGATAAATGAAAAACGCCAGCACCG
>NZ_JADJUO010000034.1:0-11667 GCF_016717045.1 Candidatus Villigracilis proximus
CGCTGACTTTGAACAAAGACGGCTCGTTGAGCATTGCCTTTGAAACTGGCGCATTGACAGAAAGCGCGCGCCGATTGCCTACGGCAGAATATCAACGGCAAACGAGTGGCGAAAGTAGATGTTGCCTCCAAATCCGAGGGCAGGAAGTTGCCTTCAGGTGGGCACATACACGCGAACTACGCCCTGATGATCGACCCGACCCTGACCTGGAACCCTTCCTCCCGCGGCGGCAGGGGAGTGATATTGACACTGCCATCGCGGTCGATGGCGTGTGGGAGGTGTATGTGGCAGGGGGTAGTGACACCACCTGGGGCACTCCCGTGCTGGCCGATAACGCGGGCAATAACGCCTTTGCCGCCAAACTGAACTCCTCCGGCGTGCTGCAATGGAACACCTTCCTCGGCGGCAGCGGGAGTGATGTTGCCACTGCCATCGCAGTCGATGGCAGTGGCAATGTGTATGGCGGGTTTTAGCACCGCCACCTGGGGCGCTCCCGTGCGCGGCATGGCGTATAGCGCGAGCAATGACGCCTTCGCCGCTCAACTGAATTCCTCCGGCGTGCTCTGCTGGAACACACCTTACCTCCGGCGGCAGCGGAGTGATAGAGGCGATTCCATCGCAGTCGATGGCAGCGGGAATGTGTATGTGGCAGGCACCCCTGGTAACGCCACCTGGGGCGCTCCGTGGGCGTATAGCGGGGGGGACGAGCGCCTTCGCCGCCCAATTGAACTCGTCCGGCGTGCTGCAATGGAACACCTTCCTCGGCGGCAGCGTGACTGATCAGGGCTATTCCATCGCAGTGGATGGCAATGGCAATGTGTATGTAGCAGGCAATAGCAGCACCACTTGGGGCGCTCCCGTGCAGGCGTATAGCTCGGGCGGTGACGCCTTCGCCGCCCAACTGAACTCCACCAGTGGCATGCTGCAATGGAACACCTTCCTCGGCGGCAGTGGGTATGATGTTGGCACTTCCATCGTAGTGGATGGCAACGACAATGTGTATTTGTTGGCACTTCCATCGTAGTGGATGGCAACGACAATGTGTATATGGCAGGCACTAGTAACGCCACCTGGGGCGCTCCCGTGCGGGCCTATAGCGCGGCCAATGACGCCTTCGCCGTCCAACTGGACTCGTCCGGCGGGCCGCACCGAATACCTTCCTCGGCGGCAGCGAGGCTGATGATGGCAATTCCATCGCAGTCGATGGCAGTGGAAATGTTTATGTGGCTGGCGATAGTAGCGCCACCTGGGGCGCTCCCGTGCAAGCGTATAGCGCGAGCAGTGACGCCTTCGTTGCAGTGCTCTCGTCCACCTACACCGTGACCTTCGATGCGAACGGCGGCAGCGGCTCGATGTCACCGCAGGTTGCCAGTTCCGCCACTGCGCTGACAAGCAACGTCTTTACGCGCGCCGGTTACCTTTGCGGGCTGGAACACGCCTTGGCTTGACGGCCTGGTACAGCCCACGCCAATGGCGCTTCGTATCCCTTCACGGCGGATGTGACGCTCTATGCCCAGTGGACAGTGGCTACCTACACCGTGACATTTGACAAAGACGGTGGTACGGGAACCACTGACCCGATCACCGGCGTCGCCTACAATGCAACCGTCACTCTGCCGACTAATCCGACCAAATTAGGAAATAACTTCGGCGGCTGGTACACAGCGATCAACGGAGGCGGCACACAATTTACAGCAGCCACTCCGGTGACAGCCAACATCACGGTCTATGCCAAGTGGACGGCGGATGTTGTTATCACTCCGATCTTTATCGATGTGCCATATAGTTATTGGGCCAATAGCTATATCGAACGTCTGTATCTGGCCGGTATCACCAGTGGCTGCACAACCACTCCGTTGAATTACTGCCCTGATAGCACAGTCACCCGCGCTCAAATGGCTGTCTTCCTTTTGAAGGGCATCCATGGTTCAAGCTATGCTCCACCCGCCGTGGGAGTCAGCACCGGTTTTGGTGACGTGGCTGCTGATTACTGGGCCGCGGCCTGGATCAAACAACTCGCAGCTGAAGGCGTCACCAGCGGATGTGGCAACGGAAACTACTGCCCCGATCAAACCGTAACCCGCGCCCAAATGGCAGTCTTCCTTTTGAAAGCCAAATACGGTTCATCCTATATTCCGCCCGCTGTGGGAGCCTCCACCGGTTTCAACGATGTCGCGACCAACTACTGGGCGGCTGCCTTCATCAAGCAATTGGTGGCGGATAGCATCACCAGTGGCTGCGGCAGCAACAACTATTGCCCTGATTCTGATGTCACCCGCGCACAGATGGCGGTCTTCCTCGTCAAGACTTTTAATCTGCCTTAGTAAATATATTTGAGCGAAAAGAGAGTCTCCGCAAGGGGGCTCTCTTTTTTAACTTCGTAAAACTTCGGAAGTCTTTTTTTTAGGCGGCTTCATATCTTTAGAGGCTTCATGGGAGACTTCCGAAGTTTGGGCAGTATTTAGCCTGCGAGCACCCATTCCTGCCCATCTAAATCTGACTGCTCTTGGTATAATTCGCGCCTACCAGAAATCAGGAGCACTATGAAATATCACATTTGGACTGAAGGATGTCAGATGAACGTCGCCGACTCACAGCGGGTCGGCTCTTCGCTTGAGCATCTAGGTTACACCCTTACTGAAACCATTGAAGAAGCAGACGTTATTGTTTTAAATACCTGTGTCGTGCGCCAGTCTGCCGAAGAAAAAGCCATGGGGCGCGTCACTTCACTTGCACCGCTTAAGAAAAAAAACCCCAACCTGATCATTAATTTGATGGGCTGTATGGTCGGCGTGCGCGGCGCGGAAAAATTACGCGAGAGACTTCCCTTTGTGGATGTCTTCTCCCCGCCCTCTGACCCCGGCCCGTTGATCTCGCTCCTCACGCAGGGCGAAGTCCACTCGCTGGAAAACGCGGAAACCACGCGCCGCTTCCTGATGATGGACGATGAACTGATTCTCCCTGTGGCAGAGCAGGGCAAACTGGTCAGTGCGCATGTGCCGATTGTGTACGGCTGTTCACACGCCTGCACCTTCTGCATCATCCCCTCCAAACGCGGCGGCGAACGTTCGCGGCCTGTCGGCGATATTGTCGGCGAAGTCCGCTCGCTGGCGCGGCAGGGCGTAAAAGAAATCACATTGCTCGGTCAGATCGTTGATCGTTACGGCAAGGATATTCCTGACGGCCCCAACCTCGCTGCACTCTTGCGTGTCTTACACGAAGTGGACGGCATCGAACGCATCCGCTTTTTAACCTCGCACCCAAATTATTTTGAAGATGACCTGATCCACGCCATCGCCGAACTTCCGCGCGTCATGCCGCATATCGAACTCCCGATTCAAGCCGGCGACGACGAAGTGCTCGTCAACATGAAGCGCGGCTATACCCAACAGCAATACCGCGACCTCATCGCAAAGATCCGCACGCACATACCGGATTGTTCCATCGCCACCGACATCATCGTCGGATTCCCCGGCGAGACAGAGGAGCAATTCATGGAGACGTATCGCGTCCTCTCTGACCTGAAACTGGATGTGGCGCATCTGGCACGTTACTCCCTGCGAGAGGGTACCGTCGCCACCCGCCGCATGGACGACAACGTCCCCGAAGAAGACAAACTGCGCCGCCTGCACATACTCGATGATCTACAAGAAAAAATCGTGGCAGAGATCAACAAAAAATATCTCGGCGAAAAAGTGGATGTGCTCTTCGAGAATAAGGTCAAAGGCCGCTGGCGCGGACGCACTCCCACCAACAAAATTGTCTTCGTTGAATCAGAAGATGACTTAATGGGCAAGGTGCTGCCCGTCACCGTCACATGGACAGGCCCGTGGTCGATGCAGGCTGTCTTGCAGAAACAACCTCTCTGATCCCTTTGTAAACTATATGGAGCTGGACAGTATGGGCCTGGACAGCTTGCTGTCCGTATTTCGAGAAAAACCCCATCAGCAAGCTGATGGACTCCATAAAACCATAACGACCATAACGGGCGGACTTCTTTACAGAAGCCGCCCGTTTTATTTGGGGGTTATAATTTCTTACACATGTCTCTCAACGAACTCTTCACTACATTTGCGAACAACCTGCTCCCCATTCTGCTGGTCAGCGGTGCGGGATTTGCACTCGGCAAATTACTCGTCATCGATTCACGATCACTGGGGCGTGTGGTCTTTTATGTATTTAGTCCATTGCTTGTTTTTGACCTGATGATAAAAAGTAAATTGAATCTGCAACAGGCTTTTACAACCGTGGCCTTTACCGCCTCTGTCATCGCCGTAATGGGATCGATCGCCTTCCTGCTCGGAAAATTATTCCGCCTCGAAAGGCCATACTTGCTGGCAGTCATTCTAACGGTGGCTTTTGGCAATACCGGCAACTACGGCTTGCCGCTGGTTAAATTCGCTTTCGGCGATGAAGCGCTAGCGGTTGCATCCATATTTTATGTGACCACCACCATCCTCTTTAACACGGTCGGCGTGGTGATCGCATCCCTCGGCCACATGGATTTGAAATCTGCGCTGCTCGGGTTGTTCAAAGTGCCCATTATTTACGGTGTCACTTTGGCCTTGCTGATTAAAGGCATCGGAATTCAACTGCCTTTGCCCATTTCACGTACAATTGAAATTGCCGCGAACGGCGCCATCCCGGTCATGCTGATCCTGTTGGGGCTGGAACTGACCCGTATTCAATGGTCACATAGTTTTCGGGCATTGGGATTGGGCGTTGCTGTAAAACTTTTGCTGGGTCCGCTGGTTGGATTGTTGCTTGCGAATCTATTCGGAATGCATGGCACAGTCCATCAGGGGAATGTGTTGGAAGCCGCCATGCCTGCAGCGGTTGCAACGACAGTTGTCGCAACTGAATATAAATTAGAACCGTCACTTGTCACAGCCATTGTTTTTCTTGGCACGGCATTAAGCCCGCTGACACTGACGCCGTTAATTGTTTATCTAGCGAGGTAATGAAATGTCACATCCGCGCAAGCTGATCTTAAGAATAGTTGCGATCCTCTTGATGGTCGCATTCATTCCATTGGACACGCACCAGGCCCGGGCGCAGAATGGAATCGTGGTGGAAAATGCCACAGTGGCTGTTGATTTTGGCAGCACGATCACATTCGCAGCCAGGATCAAAGCTCCAATCGCCATTAAACAAGTGTCGCTTCTTTTTCGCGGTGTGAATGAAGAAGTGACCCGGGTTGAAACCGTGCAGGTCGGCGCGGATGGTTCGGTAAGTTTTACGTATGATGCTTCGCTGAATGTATTTCCGCCGTTTAGCTGGATCGTGTTTTGGTTTCAGGCCACACTGGAAGATAACCAAACCTATACCAGTTCGCCGATTACGTTTCCGTATGATGACAATCGTTTCCCGTGGCGCAGTGTGACACAGGCCAATGTGACAGTGCATTGGTACGCGGGCGATGACTCTTTTGGTGCGGCCGCATTGGATGCCGCAGGCGCGGGCATGTTGGGCATGAATGAATTTATTCCGATCTCACTCACTGAGTCTGTTAATATTTATATTTATTCAAACATTACCGATCTGCAAAACACACTGACGCTGGGCGGCGAGGAATGGGTCGGGGGACATGCCAACCCCGAACTCGGCATTGTGCTGGTTGCGATTGCGCCGGGCCCAACCCAAACCATTGAAATGGAAACAAAATTCCGCATGAACTTGACACATGTAATGATGTATCGTTCGCTGGGAAAAACATACGCGGCCCAGCCCGTCTGGCTGTTGGAAGGCGCAGCAACCATGATGGAACTTTATCCCAACCCTGATTACAAAAACGCGCTGGATATTGCCAGCCAAAGCAATTCTTTAATTTCATTCGACAAGTTATGCGATTCTTTCCCCGCCGATGCCGGAAACGCCTATCTGGCATATGCCCAGTCCCAATCATTTGTGACCTACATCCGCGAGACCTATGGCACTTCGGGTCTGGCGCGGTTAACCAAAGCCTACAGCGACGGATTCAGTTGTGAGCTTGGCGCGAACAATGCGCTCGGCACTCCCCTTTCTCAATTGGATGCGCGCTGGCGCGAAAGTGTATTGGGGCAAAATGTTACAGGCGTGGCCGCGCGTAATCTTTCACCTTTTATTTTATTAATGATATTGGTTTTAGTGGTTCCAATGTGGGGCGCAATTGATATGTTGCGTCAAAGGAGAAAAAGTGCAGCCCAATCCAAATGAAATTTCAAATGAAACCATACGTGTTCACATTCGGGTAAAAGGACGGGTGCAGGGGGTTGGCTTTCGGGCGCATGTGGAATACCACTCCCTGCAAATCGGGGTGCTGGGCTGGGTGCGGAATAAAGCCGGATACACGTTGGAAACCGTGGCCGAAGGCACGCGCGAACAGATTGATCAATTCATCGAGATGGTGAAAACAGGTCCAAGCGCATCGCGGGTGGATGAAGCGATCATAGAATATGAGCCAACAACTGGGCACTTAAACGGATTCAGTGTGAAACATAGTGTTTGATTTATATGCTCCCGAAAGGGCGTCGGGACAATGCGCGCCCGGGCGCGGCCCCCGCGGCAGAGGGCGGCCCGCCGCCCCGGGGAGGAAAGAAAAGGTGAGCGGTGGTGGCCGGGTCGGAGCGCAGCCGAAGCACGGGGTGATCGTCCTTCGACTACAGACTTCGCGAAGAACGCTCAGTCTTCCGCTCAGGATGCATGAAATTGTGTAGATTATGAAAATCCCAATCCGCGTTCTTTGAGCGAAACCCACTTGCCCTGACCGATGACCATGTGATCGAGCACGTCAATATCCAATAATTTTCCGGCCTGTACGATGGCGCGAGTCACAGCCACATCATCGGGGCTGGGGGTTGGGTCGCCGCTGGGATGGTTATGCACCACAATGATCGCTGATGAATTCGTGCGGATCGCATCCTTAAACAATTCCCCCACCCGCACCTGCGAAGAGTTGACCGATCCTTTGTAAACTTCAACTACTTCCAAAACGCGGTTTCTTCTATCCAATAAAATCACACGCAAATGTTCCTGCTCCAAAGCTGACATTTCATATTGCACAAGCGCAGCCGCATCCGCGGGGCTATTGATCGATGCGCGTTCTTCAGGAGATTCAAGAGTCAATCTTCTGCCCAATTCAATTGCAGCTTTGATCTGCGCGGCTTTGGCTTCACCCATTCCATGCTGATCCATTAATTCCTTGATCGGCGCGCGATGCAAACCCAGAATCCCGCCAAATTTTTTCAACAAGCGCTGACCCACCTCCACGGCATTTTCTCCCACTACCCCCACACGCAATAAGATGGCGATCAACTCGGCATTCGTCAACGCCTGCGGACCCAGCGCAGATAATCGCTCACGCGGACGATCTGATTCGTGCAGGTCAGAAATGCGATAAATGGGTTTGGGGTTGGTATTGGATTCAGTCATTGGATGCCCTCGCTTTAATTTTGGCAATTTTACAATAGAAATATAAATAAAAGAACGGGGGAAAAATATTTTTCACCCGTTCCTGACCAATCAAAAAATTTTAATTTATCCACCAGGGCGCGGACCGGGTCCACCGCTGCCACCAGGAAGGCTTGGTCCGCCAGCCGGGCGCGAACCCAACGAAGATTCAAACTGGTTGACATTACCGCGTGCCTGCGGCATTTGTCCACGGGCGAGTTGGGTGGTGATCTCATCAAACCTACCGGAGAATTGATTCAGGTCGGGGCCGCCGGGCCGATCCGCTCCGCCAAAGTTGGCAAAACCAGCCTGTGCATTTTTGCCGAGTTGCGCAAGCTTTGTCAGCTCATCACGGCTGAGTTTGTTATCGCCCATCGCATTTTTTGCAAAATCTACAAAATCAAACGCGGACTGTAATGCTGCGATCTTGTCAGTGGGGATATTATCCGGCTGAATCTGTGAGAGCTGATCCACACGTCCCTGCTGTTCAGATTGCAGAACAGAGATCATATCCTGAGCCTGCGTCTGCATCTCCTGAGCATTGGTCTGCGCCTGTTGCGCAGCATCTTCCAATTTTGCGATTGATTCCTCTGCCACAGCCAATCCCTGCTCAAGAGTGCTGCTGATCTCTTGTAATGACGAGTCAATGGAAGTGAGCGTATCGTTCAACTGTGAAAGTTCGGATTCAATGGCATTTAATTCCACGATCATATCGGTCGCGAGGTCGGCGTACAGAGTGTAATATTCAGCCATCAAATCTTCGGCATATTCCACATAGTAATCTGCATAGTAATAATAATCATAAACATAGACGACTTCTTCACTGGTCACAGCATCATCGGTGGTGGTGTATGTGACGGCGGTTGTGGCCTGCTCAGTGGCAGCGACAGCTTCTGCCACCGCTTCATCGATCAGCGCGGCCAGTTCCTCTTCGGTCAGGTTGACATATTCCACGGTTGGGCCGGGGGTTGGCGTGGCGGGCATGGCGGTCAATGTGTTCGAGTTGACCGTGGCTTGCGCAAGGGCCTGTGATTGCTGCGTACCAGCCACCGCAGTTCCAACAACATCGGAAGCAGCCGTAGCAGGAGCCTGCGAACCGCAAGCCAAAATCGTACTCGCCAAAACAAACACACTTACAACAGTTCGAAGCATGGATTTCATTTTTGTTCCTCCAAAGTTAAATTTCACATTTACTTCACTAATCATTTTCAATTTTCTTTTTACACTTATTACTTATTACTCATCATACAACGCGCTTCGTCACGATCAAATTTACATTTTTGTCGGGACGCAAAGTCACACTGGGGTTGGGTCTTGCAAGCGCAGACTGGGCTGAAGAAATATTCCAGCGGCGCGCGATCATTGCTAAAATTGCGATCGCTTCTGTCATTGCAAAATGCTCACCGATGCATACCCGGCTTCCGCCGCCAAAAGGGAAGAAAGCGTAACGGGGAAACGAAGCCTGATCGATCTCGTACCAGCGTCCGGGTCGGAATTGATGCGGATCATCATAGAAGCGCGAGTCGTGATGTGTCACCCACTGACTGACCAGCACCGTCGAACCGGCCGGGATGTGCTGTCCGCCGATCTCGCAATCCTGCACGGCTTCACGTCCCATGGCCCAGGCGGGCGGGCGCATTCGCAGAGTCTCTTTTACAACCATGCGCGTGTACGGCAAATTCTGAATATCTTCAGCTGTCGGGAAGCGATCGCCCAGCACAACATCCACTTCATCCTGCAAACTTGCCATCACCTGCGGATGATGCGCGAGCATATCCCAGCACCATGCCAAAAGGAGGGCCGTGGTTTCGTGGCCGGCCAGCAAAAAGGTCAGGGTGTGTGCGTGGATCTGTTCATCGGTAAACTGCCCGTTGCTGTTTTCCTTCAAGATGTGGATCAAGGCGCGCTTGGCATCTTCCGCCTGTGGATTTTTCAACAGAGACTCAGCCACTTGACGCAGATCCGTGCTGGCCTGTTTGAATTTTGGAAATAACATGCGGGTCGCATCCGGAAGGGGAAGCTGAGTCAGCGGAAAGAGTTTCATCAACGTCCCCATCGACTCGCTCACGCGTTCGACAGTCCCTTCGGGAGCACTGCCGAAGAATGACCAGAGTGCAATATTCAATGTCAGACGCATCATATCTGCGGACATATCCACGCGCGCGCCATTCTGCCAAGTAGAAATATGCGCGAGGGTATTTTCATTCATCACCGGCAGATACTCTTCCATGCGATGACGGTGAAACGCGGGCTGTAATGTGCGGCGCTGGGCAAGATGTTCCTCGCCTTCACTGGTCAGCAGGCCTTCGCCCAAAATAATGCGCGCGCGCTGCAAGCTGGGACCTTTTATAAAATTTCCCTGCTGTTTCACCAGCACCTCTTCAATAAATTCGGGGTGACTGAATAAAAACAGATCACGCTTGCGAAGTTTGATGTGCGCGATATCGCCCTGCTCATGCGCAAGGTCGGTCAATGCATGAAGCGGACTGCGAAGGATGTTCCAGATAAAACTAAAGGATGGCTTTTGGCTAACAGCGGGATTTTCCAGTACCAGGTTTGTTTGCATGGGTGATCTCCTTATCAATAGTCAAAGGATACCCGTGCCGTTAATTTATGTCCGCCCGCGTGGGTGGGTAATTGTTTTCCCTCTTTAGTGGGTGGAGCTTTCCTATTGAGAATGCTTTGCAAAAAGAGCAACTCGTTGCGAGTTGCTCTTTTGTTACACTGCCACCAGCGGACGAACCTCACGGTCCAGCCTTTTACCAAGATGATCTTCTGCAACATCCAGATCAAACTGAGTTTGCAGCCCCATCCAAAACTGTGATGAATTGCCAAAGAACCGCGAAAGGCGTAAAGCAGTGTCTGCGGTGACCGCACGCTTGCCCAACACGATCTCATTAATACGGCGTGCATCCACACCAATATCAATAGCCAGACGGTTCTGGCTAAGATTCATCGGCTTTATAAATTCTTCGAGCAATACTTCACCCGGATGAACAGGGTTGAGTTTTTCAGTCATTCATACTCCTTAATGGTAATCTGTAATTTCAACATTAAATGCATCACTACTCAGCCATTCAAAACAGATTCTCCATTGATCGTTAATTCGAATACTATATTTTCCTTCCTTATCGCCGCTCAACTTTTCAAGGCGATTTGCGGGGGGAATACGCAGATCATTGATATTGGCAGCATTGTTAATCATGCGCAATTTTCGCAGTGCAACCTGCTGAATATCCACAGGCAATTTACGCGAACGTTCACGTTGATATTTTTTGAGTTTCTGCATCATTGAAGGTTTTAACACAAGATAATTATATAGCGCATACGCTAAGGCACTATACGCATAACAAGCCAAAGAAAATTCACTCACAATTCTTCAGGCATCACCAACCCAAAGCGGACCGCCATCAGCGCGGCCTGGGTTCTATCGTTCACGCCGAGTTTTGCAAACAGATCACTGACATAGCCCTTCACCGTCATTTCGGTCAAAATTAATTCAAGCGCAATTTCTTTATTGCTTCGCCTTTGGCGATCAATTTCAAAATATCGCGTTCGCGGCCGGTCAATGATTCAAACGGATCATCGGGCATCGGCGCACGTGACATTAATCTGCGGGCGATGTCGGGGTGAAGTTGCGGCTTGCCTTGCGCCGCGCCGCGAATGGCAGCGATCAGATCATCGCCATTCATTTCCTTTAATAAAAATCCGCTCGCGCCCGCACGTAGCGCCGCATAAATATGCGCATCATCACTGAAGGTCGTCAGGATCAAAACCGGCAAAACAGGAAACTCAACACGCACTTGTTTGAGCGCATCCACACCGTCCATTTCGGGCATTTGCATATCCATCAAGACCACATCGGGTTTGTGCTTTTTGATCAACGCCAGCACCTGCGCGCCGTTCTCCGCCTCACCCACCACACGCATATCTTTTTCAGCGTCGATCGTCATTTGCAAACCACGACGCACAATTTGATGATCGTCTGCGATTAATATTTTCAACATTATGACCTCGGCAAACTTAAAGTAAACAAAAGAGTCGTACCCACACCGGTTTCAGATTTAATTTCAAACTCACCGCCCAAAGCCAGCACACGCTCACGCATTCCGCGCAGACCGTAATGACCGTGCGGCGTGGCGCCCACATCAAAACCATTCCCATCATCACGCACCAGCACCTTTAATATTGAATCTTTTTTATTTCAACATGCGCGGTTCTGCTTCCGCTGTGTTTAAT
>NZ_JADJUO010000035.1:0-10241 GCF_016717045.1 Candidatus Villigracilis proximus
AAAAATGGTTTCATTTTTTCCGTAAGCCGGAATTGTGGTTTCACCTGCGGCGGGCTTGAGTAAATTCAAGGTCAACTGACTTGGGTCTTCGAGTGCAATAAAGTTAACATCCACATAAGTACCATCAGGGCGCACAATGCGCGCGCCGACCGACGAAAATCCCTGCACCTGATCCACGCCGGGGATCGTGCGCGCGATCTTCACCATGTCATCGGTGAGCGGGTTGGCGTACACCTGCGCCTCAGACGGGTTCGCAAAGATAATCGCCGTCCATGCTTTCCATCATGTACGCGCCCATGTTGCTGTTAAAGCCAACAGCAAATGTTCCCACCATGATCGTCATGATGGTTAGAAAGGTGCGTCCGCGATTGCTCCAAAAATCAGCCCAGACTTTTTTCCAGCGCGAGCTCATTTGGATACTCCCCGAAAAGACAGATTCTCATCTTCATGCTTATCTGCCATCTGATGCAGCGCTTCGCGCGTAACTGAATTGATCCAGAAATTCTTTGAGTTGATCGTAGCCGATGGAGAGCACCTCAAACCGTCGCTTTCAGACGCGCGCACAGAAGCGAGATGTTTCTTCTCGTGGAAAAATTCAATTTCGCCGAAACATTTTCCAGGTCCGAGTTGAAGCGCGACCACATCCGATTGATTCGCACGCGGCAGAATCACTTCCACTGTCCCTTTTGAAACGACGTAGAACGTGTCAGCGTGCGCGCCTTCAGAAAGGATCATCGTTCCGGGATCAAATTGCTGTGCTTTCGCTGTGCGGGTGAGTTGCAGTAATTGCGCGGCGGTGAGTGTGGGCATGGCCTTCGCCACATATTCGTTGACGATCTCGCCGTCGGCGATCAGCGCTGTGCGGTGAGTGCGTTTTGCCAATGCGCTGTCGTGTGTGACGATGATGATGGTCTTGCCTTTCGCGACCAAATCGTTGAACAGTGTAAATACAGACTCGGCTGTCTTTGAGTCAAGGTTGCCTGTCGGTTCATCGGCGATGATCACGGGCGGATCGTTGGCAAGTGCGCGGGCAATTGCCACGCGCTGCTGCTGTCCGCCGGAGAGGGCGGTGGGAAGTTTGTGCGCGTGATCGGCGAGTTCGACCAGTTCAAGCAATTGCATGGCACGTTGATGCCGCTCGCGCATGGGATAGGTTCGGCAGAAATCCATCGGCAGCATGATGTTTTCGATGACGGAGATCATCGGTAGAAGCTGAAAGAACTGGAACACCACGCCGAGATTTTTTCCGCGCCAGCGCGCCATTTTGTTTTCGCTTAATTTATGCACCGCAGTGTCATTGACCCACACTTCGCCGTTGGTGGGAATGTCGATACCGGTGATCATGTTTAATAAAGTTGTCTTGCCGCTGCCCGATTTGCCGATAATGCTGACGAACTCACCCGCGTTGATTTGCAGATCTACATTGTCAAGCGCGTGATAATCACCGACGGCTGTTTTGTAAAATTTATTTACTTCGCGCAGGTCAATCATCGGGTGACTGGCGGCTGTGCTGTTGTTGTTTTTTGAAAGAGTGTCGCGAGTACGTGCCTTTCTTGCGCGGATGTTTGAGGTGGATGGTGCGTCGCACTGAACGGGTGGAAGAATCTCGTAAACCAGTAAAATCTACTCGTTTAAGATTGTCTCTTCGATGCTGGTGCGACGCACTCTCTCTATTGATCGGAATCGGTTCTAAAGTCCGGCGCGATGCGTTTTTTTATTCCGTAAATTTGACGATTGCTGTCATGCCCCAGCGCATGGCGGGGTCTTTTTCAGTGAGCAGGATCGTGACTTCGTAAACCACATCGCCCTGATTTTCAGAAAAATTCTGGCTGATGGAGAGAACGTTGCCACTCAACTCAACACCGGGAAGCGCATCCAGCGTGACTGTTACAGCCTGACCCTCTTTAATTTTCACCACGTCAATTTCGGTCAGGTCGGTGGTTTTGACAACCCACTTTGAATTATCGGCAATGGTGATAACAGGCTGACCCGAAGCGAATTCGCCGACTTTGGAGATTGAGGTCTGTGATCAGGCCGGGGAAGGGGGCGCGTACTTCGGCGCTGGCGAGCGCGGCGCGAGTTCCGCGGTATCTGCCGAGAAAGACGGGTCTTGCAGGGCATCATAATCTTTTTGAGCGAGGCTCAGGCGCGAGTTCGCATTTTGCAGAGTCGATTCGAGTTCGGGCCACAAAATGGCTTTGCGGTAACGTGCCCGGGCATCATCGAAGCGCGCGCTTTAAATCTTGGCTGTGCCGGTGACAACGCCGCTGTTTTTCCCGGCTTCGGTCTCGGTGAGGCTGCGTTCGCTGAGGTTTTATACGGCTCGAAATCGGCGCGTGCCTGATTTAATTTGACCAGCATTTCATCGACTGCTTTGGATGGAGTCATTCCGTCAAAGTCAACCGGCACATCGAAGTTATCGAGTTTGAATTGCGCGTCGCGCACTTCTTGGTAGGCGGCGGTCAACTCTGTGGCGGCTTTGGCTTGCGCGGTTTCGAGAGTTTGCGCTTCGTTGGATTTCAAGCGGGCAATCACTCGCCGCCAACGACTTCATCTCCCTCGCTGAATAACACTTCGCTGACGAGTCCGCTGGCGTTCAAGGCCAATTCCGTATAGTGGATCGGTTCCAGTTTACCTTCGGCAATAATGGTGCTGTCGGCGATGACCGTGGGGATAGGGGTGGCTTCTGCGGTGGCCGGGGCTGTTCCGCAGGCTGCAACGAATAGAGAAAATGATAAACAGTGCGACGATCAATTTTATAGGTTTCATAGTGTTGTCCTTTGGAAAAGTAACTTATCCCAGCTTGGGGGATGTTCAAAGATATTTACGCATTGTTTTCGATTTGGTTGCACAATTTAAAGACAGCCGCCAGTTTATGGCGGCTGTCTTTTGAAAAAACAGTTCTTTGGAATTACTTTGGCCAATATTGCCGGATGAGTTTGCTGCATGTGGAAATAAAAAAGGAAAAGTTATCCCTTCCTGCGGGTCTTTCATTCCATGGACAAAAAGGTATCTCAAGCGTTGGGTTGAATGGCGCGTTTTCATTTTTCAACCATCCGCCCACTGGGGCTTGCATATTTTGCGGTGTGTGCATCATCGAATATGCTGTTGATTGGAAAACGTAATCCGTGTGGTTTTTCCAATCAGGGCTGTGCGTTGGGCAAAGTCTTTGTCTTTGGCGGCGAGTCTGTCAGAAGCCATTTTGCAGACCCCATCAGCGACTTGTTTTCCATTTTTTCAGGAGTGAAGGCCATGATATAAAAGTTTGAAGCGCAAACATAAAATTCTCCTTTTTGCATATTATAAGTCAATTACAATTGGGGCGTGTCTCAGATCAATTTGAAGAAACTATCCACGCATCGCGCCCAGACCTTTCACCTGCCGCCCGCGAAAAGGCTTTCATCTCCATCCAGGGCATTGACCTTCTTCAACGCGCGCGGTTCATTTATTTTTGGCCCATCAAAGGCATTGACCTGCCTTCGCTGTGGACAGCCGTCGCGGGTGATCGACCCGTGGCTGATAAGCACGATGATCCCGGTCATATTACATGGGGCTGGAAGGACAACGCCTCAATAAAAGATCTGGTATTACGGAAAAATATTGCGCGGCAAGGCGACCATGATCTCGCTTGAGGATCGCCCCATATTTTTACGCGCTCTCTGAAAATTACGGCTCCCCGATGAAGATTATATGATCAGCTATCACGAAGGCCGTTTGACACAAGCCTCAAACAGGTCTACGAAACCCTGCTTGAAAACGGCGCATTAAACACCTTTGGATCTACGCAAAATGTCGAAATTATCCAACGCAAAGGATTCTGAATTCAACAAAGCCCTTGAACAACTACAAAGAGACTTCAAAATTCTGCCTGTCGGTGTCGCGGGCGGGCGCATGGAAATATTCACATATTTACGAAGTCGTCCCGCGTCATTTTCCCGATCTGCCCGAACAGGCGCGCAAGATCACCGAATCACAAGCGCGGCTCAAATTGTTGGAACTATATTTCAACCTCGTTGGCGCAGCGCAGATGCGGGATGTCACCAAATTATTTGGCTGGCCCGGCGAAGTGGCAAACCGCGCACTGAATAAATTAATCGATCAAGATTTACTGGCAAAGGCTGTTCACACCAAACAGGCGGGTGAGTGGGTTTGTCATTCCAAAACTGCTGTCTTGAGGCATTTGAAAAAAGGTCTCGCGAATTTTCACGAGACCTTTTTTGTTATTCGTATATCGGGGCTGCTGCCATGAAGAAAATTTCGGTGATTTTGCCATACGAATGGCTTGTTCGAAAGCGCGTTTTTCCTTGCGCTGCGCATCGATTTTTACGTTGAACATGCGGAGCGAAAAATCCCGCATAGCGCTTTTGAAGTTCGCTTCTGCCAGTCATTGCCGCCAACTGTCCGCGGCATGTAGGCACCGCACCCACAATTAAATTCATCGTAGGGCATGGTGTCGCTCATGGCATAGTCAAAACAAACTTCCTCGCCGATTTCAATGTCTCGCATTGCAACGAGTCCAATCTGGCCCGAAAGACCTGCATTCGGATTACACGAGTGATTGACATAATCTCCTTCACCAATGGGGCGCGGCACGCGGGAAATGACGATCTTCTCCCGGATGCAAAGACTGCGCTCACGGTCAGGAAGGTGAATAAAGGCGTCCCATTCGTAAACGACGCCCCCGAAAAACGGCTACGAGCTCACCCTTTTTGATGGGCTCCAACGAATAGATCCCGTTTCCACTGCCATCGGCCTTCGGGCGGCCTCAACAGAAGACAGATAAGAACTTGGTTGCTTTGACATTCATATAACTTCCTTTTCTGGGATTAAAGACTAACAGCGCCTCCCCCGGTGGTCGAGCCGGGAAAAACGCCATTTATGAGTCAATCATACAATAAATTTTCTGCATGTAAAGGTCTTTGTAATACCAATTCAACGACAATTTGTAATGATTTTTATTGAGTATCATCACGCGCGTTATAAAAAACCATTTAGAGAGTGTTTCTTAAGTCAATTTGTAGCTAATTTCAGCATACGTCGAATGCTGGCGATATAAACAACCGATTCGCTGGATGAAACAGTATGTTCAAAATCACGAGATAGGCGACGATAGCAACCCAACCAGCCAAAGGTGCGCTCGACAATCCAACGGTGTGGCAGGGTTTCAAATCCTTTGGCTTTGTCTGATCTGCGCACAATGTCCAACTTCCAACCAAAATGTTTGCGTACTTCTTCCACGATAGAAACATAAGCGCCATCTGCCCAAATCAATTTCAAGCGACACCAACGATTATGAACACTGTGCTTGATTTGATCGAATAGCTTTTGTAAAGTAAACGAGCCACCACGAGCATCTTGAATACTGGCGCTATGAACCAAAACCATCAAAAGCAAGCCCAAAGTGTCTACAACAATGTGGCGTTTACGCCCAGGTGTCTGTTTATGCACATCGATACCACGCTGTTCGCCGCCTTCCGATGTCTTCACGCTTTGACTATCAATAATCGCGGCACTTGGCTTTGGATCACGTCCCGCTTTCACACGCGCTTGCTTCACCAGCGCTTCATTAATGCGCTCCCACAGACCCTGACGCTTCCAACGTCTAAAATAACCGTACACGGTCTGCCAAGGCGCAAAATCCTTGGGCAGCATCCGCCACTGACATCCCGTGCGAACGACATACAAGATTGCATTGATAATTTGCCACATCTCCCATTTACGAGGACGTCCCATAGGGCTGGCAGGAAAGAAGTCTGTAATCATCATCCATTCGGTATACTTGAGGTCGGTTGGGTAGGTTTGCTTGAATTTGGTCATTCTTCAAGCTTACCCAACTACTTAAGAAACACTCTCTTAGGAGGATTTTAGTGCGTAAAAGTTAACGCCTTGTTTTGATGAAGTTCCGCTTCACGCTTCGCGCTGCCGACAATTGATTCCGCCCAAAATGCATTTCTTCGTCTGTGAGTTTTACTCCACCACCGCGAACCCAATCCGGCTCGGGGTGATTGGTAAGCTGCACCTGATTTGAACCATCCACGATGTATAAATCCGCCTGATCGTCGTTGCGCAGTGAATTAAAAACAATATACAAACCATCCGGCGAATATGACGCGCCTGCATTGTTGCCGCCATCGGTAAGCTGAATGGAATTGCCCGAAGCAATATCAATCGAAAAATATCCTTATCCCCAAATGACCGGCATAGATCAATAAATTTTTCCGTCAGGCGACCCAGTCAATGCTCCCGCCAATGCCCTGCAAATCCCGCGACACTTGACGGTGATTTTTTCCGGTCGCATCCATGACGAAGATTTCATATTCCAGCGGCACACCAACAGACATGGCGTACGCGATCTGCTCGCCGTTTGGAGCCCATGTCGCAGCGACGATGGTATCGGCCCCTGCATAAACCAGATGCGGGTTTAGCCCGTCTGAATTAACCATCCAAACGGCTGGCAATCCATCACCAACCTGATTGACAAAGACGATCCTGCGTCCATCAGAAGAATAATCGGGCGAGACAACATTGCCGATATTTTGTGTCAATTGCTGAAGCTGCTTTTCGCCGAAGCGCAGAAGGTACAAGTCAAATGGGCCGTTGCGGTTGGATGAAAACAAAAACGAACTGCCATCAGGAGTGAAGGCAGGGTAGTAACTGGAGGCTTCCATATCTGAAAGTTGTGTAGCCTGATCCATCACGATTGACTATGCATAACTGGTTGAAGTCTCCGCGCGTGCAGGTGAATGCGATCCGTCCGCCGTGCGGGTCGGTGGGTTTGGGGAGCGGGGTGAACGTGGGTGGTGGGGTGAAGTTCGATGCAAACGGCGTGAATTTGATCGGCGTCGGGATGGTGATTGGCGCTGGGCGCACCAGCCAGAACAAGGATGTAAAACCCTAAAATCAGGACGATCACGAAGCGGTGGCTATAACGCCCAGCCCTGATCTTGTGTTTTGGGGCTGTGCAATGGCTGTCATTCGATCTTCGAGCGGCAGGGAATCTTCACTGATGATGTTCGGCTTGGGCGGCGGCAGGAAACTCCATCCCTCAAGAACTGCCGAAGTGACAGGAGCAGTTTCGGTCGACGCGAAGCGGAATGCATCACTGAAAAAATGAGCGGCAAGCGCGAGCGAGGAAAGCAATTCAGTGGTGGTTTTGAGTCGGCTTTCAGGCAGTTTGCGCAGTGCCCAGAAGCATCCGCGAGAAATGATCGGGTATGTTTTTGTTTAATTTAATGGGGGCGGGCGGGGCGAGATCGAGATGCGCCTTCCGGATTGCCTCGTTTGTTTTCGGCGCGTCTTTGCCGTTGATCCATGCGGCGGTGGTCAGTTCATAGAGAAGTGCCGCGAGAGAATAAATATCGGAGGCGGGGGAGAGTGACTCACCGTTGAGTTGTTCCGGTGAAAAATAAAGGTTTGGATATTTGTCGTGCGGGTATTCGATGATTGAATTAATTTGCTGTGCCGCGCCGATGCCGCCGAGAAAAATTTCACCGCGTTTGTTGATGTGTATGAGTTCAGGCGCAATGTGAAGATGCAGATAATTTTGTTTATGCAGTGCTTCGAGTGCCGAGCAAATTGCCTTTGTGTAAACAAGCGCTTCGACTGCTGATATCGGTTTTCTGTTCAATATCTCGGTGAGCGATGGCCCATTGATCCATTCTTCGAGCAGGAAGGCGGTGGTTGGGGTTTGGTGCAAGCCAAGATATGGAACGATGTTTGGATGCGAGATGGCGCGCAGTCTGGCAGACTCTGCTTCGATGTGTTTGAACTTTCAGCATTTTCCGAAATTGTTTTTGGCAGAAGTGTGAGCGCCAGCGGTTTGTTACTGCGTGTCGGTTGCGCGATAAAGTTCCCCGAACGGTGTGAGGTGATGTATTTTTCAATCAGGTATTGATTAAGAGAGTCCGACCGGATGACAATAAAGGCATACGTGGATCTGAATTCAATTTATCCTGTTCACGCAAGGTATAATATTTTGAGCAGGTATTTCGGTTTCAGGAATTAGAATGAACACTTCTTCCAACATAACACTTCGCTGGGTGGATTTGATCCGTGTGACTTGGCGCGTTTCTTGTTGTCATGGCGCATATTTCATATGAGGGCGGCGGCCCGGTTCTGGTATCAACTTATTATTTCGTGATCTCGCGCGCAGCGGTGCCGCTATTTTTTATGGTGAGCGGCTTTTTGTTGTTGAAAAAAGAAGAGCCTTACAGCGTGTTTTTCAGGAAGCGCGCGGTCAAAGTGGCTGTTCCTTTTTTTATTTGGTCGGTGATTTATCTGCTGTGGAAGCGTGAAGGATTTGGAATCTGGTTTTTCTCTGGAACTTGTTGCCAGTTATCTTATCAAGATTATCCGCGGGCCGCGCGAGAATCATTTTGTGGTTTTTCTATGCCTTGATTGGCTTGTATTTATTTACGCCCATTTTGAGAGTCTTTGTGGCGCGCGCATCCAAATTGGATTTATATTATTTTTGCGTTATGGTTTTTGTTTGCCGATCTTTTCCATGATGCAGGAATTTCTGCCGGTGAAGATTGGGTTTGAGTTGTATTTCATTGCCGGTTATACGGGCTATTTTATGCGGACATGTATTGGGGCTTTTGAATATGCCGCAATCAATTGGCTGGATTGGCGGCGCTATTTCTGATGTTATCTGTGGGAACTGCGTTTCTGGATCTTCAATCCAACCTGTTTTAAATGGAACACCCAGTACTTTGTCAGTTATCTGGGGGTGAACATTGTATTATTGACCGTGACGGCTTTTATTTTGCTTCGTGAAGTTCACGTGAGCGATCGCGCCTATGCTTTTCTTGCCCCGCTTGGCCGCGCAAGCTTTGGTATTTATCTCGTCCACGTGATTGTCATTACGGAGCTTTCGAAAATTCCCTTCATTGCGGCCTGGTTTTCGGCTGGTTCTTCTATATATATGATTCCCTTGCTTGGATTATTCGGGTTTCTGGCTTCTTATGTTGTGGTGGCGATTGTTCAGAAAATCCCTGTATTGCGCTGGAGTATGCCGTAAATTTGACTTTACAGCGCCCACGATAACATCAAGCCAAAAATGGCGATCAATAGTCCGATGTGCAGAAACAGGTTGGTTGTAGCTAAAAAACCGCCGGGGAGAACGAGTGAAGGACCCAAATTAATCACGATCATGATCAGCCCGATGATGGGGAGCAATCCTTTTCGATGTGCCAGAAATTCCGACATGTGATCCAGAAATTTTGACATTATTCCTCCTCCTGAGCAGATCCTTCCAGTTTCTTCCGCTTCCTGCGCGGTTTGACATGCCACCGGGTATATTGAGCCAGCAGCCTGCCGGGAGTCTTCCTGCATAACCACACCGCCGCGTTCATGCTCCACGCGTTCCACTTGTCCCAATTCATGGAAGAGGGAGATCAATGCGCCCTGTTGATAGGGAAGGCGCACATGGATGGGGCTGTAGGATTCGTATAATTCTTCTCTGATCAAATGAAGAAGATCTTTTACGCCGGTCCCTTGCAAAGCAGAAATTGAAACGGCTTTGGAAAAACTTTTCAGAACCTCGCGCGCATTTTCAGGACGGTTGAGCAGATCCGCTTTGTTTAGGGCTGTGATCATGGGGATGTGACTCGCGTCGATCTCGGCCAGCGTTTCCTGCACCGGCTGATATTGATTGAGCGCATTGGGGTGGGAAATGTCAACGATGTGCAAAAGCAAGTCGGCTTCAGCAATCTCTTCCAGTGTGGCGTGAAAGGCGGCGATCAACGATGTTGGCAGTTTTTGAATAAAACCAACCGTGTCTGTGATCAATGCCAGATCATCGCCGGGAAGCTGCACACGGCGGGTGGTGGGATCGAGCGTGGCGAACAATTGATCCGCCACATATACTTCCGATTTTGAAATCTGATTGAGCAAAGTGGATTTACCCGCATTGGTGTAACCAACCAACGCAACGGTTGGAATGCGCGATCGTTTGCGTTGTGCGCGATAGCGCAAGCGATGAGCTTCCACTTTTCGAGTTCACGCTTGATATGTGTGATGCGTTTGCGGATGGCGCGTTTGTCCCACTGGCAGCTGAGTTTCCACCGGGCCGCGCAAGCCACGCCGCCGGTGGAACTGGCACGTCCGCCCGCCGCCCGCCTGTCTTTGGAGATTGTCCAGGCGCGGGTGAGGCGTGGCAGATTGTATTCAGACTGCGCGAAAGTTCAACTTGCAACATGCCTTCACTGGTGTGAGCATTTGCGCGAAAATATCAAGGATGA